>JAQIDA010000315.1 GCA_027858275.1 Candidatus Kapaibacterium sp.
TTATCTCTGATGAATAGATAGATCCGAAATTGACCGAAAAAGCGTATGATTCCAAATTATACGTTTTTTTTTGTTTTATCTGATTTTAATCGTATTATACAGCGATGTGGATTGTTATAAATTCATATTGTTTGATGTCTTCATATTTGAATTAAATTGTTATGATAAAGTATTTTGCGATATTATTTCTTCTTTGTTTTGCCGCAGAGCATTCCCAATGCTCCGCTGAGGCTGATTCATTGATCAAGAAGTCACGACTCTCGGACAGTATAAATTCTGATTATCGCGAGTATCTGCCTGTAATTTCTCCCGATGCAAACACACTTTATTTCTGCAGAACAGGTCATCCTGATAATTATGGCAGTTACGTAAACGAAGATGATCAAGATATTTGGTTTTCTGAATTAAAACCTGACGGCACATGGTCAGAAGCAAAAAACATCGGAACTCCCCTAAATAATATCCGTGACAACGCCGTTTGCTCAGTAACTCCGGGCGGCAATACTCTGTTGCTTTTCGGTAATTATATTGAAGAAGATGATTCCAATAACGGAGTCTCAATTTCCCACAAAATTTCAAACGGCTGGTCAAAGCCTCAAAAATTGATAATTGAAAATTATTCCAATTTGGATAATTACGCAAATTTCTATCTGAGTAACAACGGCAAAACTCTGCTGATGAGTCTGCAAACTGAAGATACATACGGAAACCAAGATATTTATGTGTCTCATTACAATGAGATCAACTCAATTTGGAGTGAACCCGTTAATGTTGGTTCGGGAGTAAATACCCCTTTAACTGAATCTTCACCGTTTTTAGCTTCAGACGGAATGTCAATGTATTTTTCATCTGACGGACACAAAGGATACGGCAATTTTGATGTATTCCTGTCAAGGCGGCTGGATGACAGTTGGACGAATTGGTCAGTGCCTGAAAATCTCGGCAACGAAATTAATACTTCAGGTTTTGACGCATATTACTATATGTCAGCCGTTGCCGAATACGTATACTTCGTGTCCGAACTCGATGAATACGGCGATATTGATATATTCAGAATGAAGATGCCCGATAGACTTAAGCCTTCACCGGTTATCCTCATCTCAGGACTAGTCCTCAATCCGATCACAAAAAAGCCGATCGAAGCAAAAATACTTTATTCGCGAGATTCTGACGGCAGAATTATCGGCGAAGCAAGGACGAATCCTCTCACGGGACAATACAAAATCATACTTCCAGTCGGAGAAAAATACTATTTCAGAGCAGTCGCTAAAAAATTTCTCTCAATTACTGATCATATCGACGCAAGTGAAGTAGAAGAATATCAAGAAATGACGAGAAATCTCGAATTTGTGCCGGTTGAGTATTTCCAAGAATCAGAACTCAACAAAATCAATGTGTTTTTTACTTATAATGAATCAAAATTGCTCAAAGGCTACAAACCTGAATTGCAAAAAATTGTAAAACTCTTAAAAAGATTCCCCGATATAAAAATTGAAATA
This sequence comes from Candidatus Kapaibacterium sp., assembly GCA_027858275.1. Lineage (GTDB taxonomy): Bacteria > Bacteroidota > Ignavibacteria > Kapaibacteriales > UBA2268 > JAQIDA01. The sequence goes on from JAQIDA010000315.1 coordinate 1,500, forward strand.
TCAGGTCACACTGACAATGTCGGAGACAAAGCCTCAAACAGAAACTTGTCCAAACGAAGAGCGTATACAGTAGTCAAATATTTAATTAAACACGGTATTCGCAGAAAAAGAGTGAAATGGCGAAGCTACGGCATGGAACGACCTGTAGCGACAAACGAAACCGAAGAAGGCCGCGCGAAAAACCGCAGAGTCGAGTTTAGTATTTATAAGTGATTTCGAGAGCTGATCGCCGACGGACTTATGCACGATGAGTGTAGGCAAATCATATGTTTAATATTTTTTTATAAAGTTCAATATGTTGTTTAGCCACATTTTCAATATCAAAATAGTGTTTAATTTTTTTTACGGCTTCATCTCCGAGTATCTTCCGGTTCTCCAACGCATACATAATACCCTCTGCTAAATCTTGAGGATCATACGCCTCTGCCAAGTATCCGTTTAGTTTGTGATCAATAACATCTAAAGAACCGCCGATACCAAACGCTACTGCGCCCGTCCCGCAAGCCATTGATTCTGCAGACACTTGTCCGAATGACTCAATTTTAGACGGGACAACCGTAACATCAGCAGCAGAATATAATAATGCCATCTTTTTTTCATCAGCGACAAATCCAAATTGATATATATTTCCGGAATTATCGAATTGCATCTTCTTGCCGACTGTGCACAGAGCGATTTGATAATTCTTGCCGAGAATTTTTAGTGCTTTGCTTAAAACATCCATTCCTTTTCGTTTGTTTCCAACAGAGTCTGCTACAAACAATATTATAGGATCCTTCTCGGGCAACCCTAATATTTGTCTTGCTTCAGATTTGTCAGAGTTTCCAAACACGTTCAGGTCCAATCCATTTGGAATAATCCGCTGGAAACAGTCTTTCAGCAGGGCACTTTTAGATACACAATCTCCCATCCAACCTGATGGGCTGACAATATGGATGCCTGAAATATTTTTTAATGCCTCTCTTTTGTTCTTTAAGTATTTCTTTGCCAAACCGGTAAACGGAGTATTAAGCTGCGGACATTTGTCACAGTCGGATTGATATAACTCACAATCATCAGCATGATGACAACCTCCCGTAAAAGCATTCATATCATGTTGAGTCCAAACTATAGGTTTTGTGTTTTTCCTGAAGAAACTTTTAAAACCGAACACATAAGAAACCCAATGCAGATGAACAATATCAGCTTTCCGATAAAGAGGATGGTTCGTAAAATCCACCAACGAATGGGGAGAAGTAAATATCTCGAATCCTTTTGGTCGGTTTAGAGTCAATAATTTATGAATGCCGGGACAAACACCCATTTTTAGATACTCTAATTTCTCTCGCAAACAGGAATAATATTTATGCTCGTTCAGTTGATGTACTCTAGGGACATCATAATTCTTTCTCATATAAACCAACACATCAGAGCTCACTCCGCCCTTTAGAAGAGCTTTATGCAATCTAATACAAGCTTTTGCCGCTCCTCCGGAGTCCGCTGTAATTATATGTAATATCTTCATGTTTTTCAAAATAATTTATTGATTTTTATGTAATATCTAAAAAACAAACGAATCAAAATTGACGAAGAGTAATTTTTATATAAGAAAAGTTTTACTCTGCTGCTTCCGCGAGTATCTAAAAATAAGGTCTTATATGCTTCGCGAGCCGTTACAGATTCTTCGAATTCAATTTTATTGACAGGTACATTATTTGAAAGTTCTTTGCTTTCCAACAACTCAGTTCCGGAATTTGTATTAGAACTTAACTCATCAAATCCAATATTCCGAACCAATGTTATCCCGGGATGCAAACAATAACCTTCCTGAAGAAATACTGAAGCATACCATTTAACGGCCCAAGTATTCAGATTGCCGTCAATATTTGAATATAACTGCAAAGCTAGATCAGAGCAACCCTCAAAATTAAATTTATCTAACAGATTTTTCTTCTTCAACGTTTCATAAAGACCGCTTGCGTCTTCGTTGAGCTGCTTCCATGCCCGGGACCAAGTTCCCCATCCCCAGCAGGATGTAAGATTTAGAAAAATAGTTTCAGGAAGTTCCGGCTCTAAGGAGATCATAAATCCCGAAATGTGCATCACACGTTCTTCATCATTATAGAATTCCAGAGCATCATTCATGTATTTCAAAAACCCGGACGACAATTCCAAATCATCCTCCAACACAATCACTCTGCCGTATTTTTCAATCACTTCCGTGACGCCGTCAATAATAGATCGTGCCAACCCCCTATTAGTTTTAGATTCTTTGATATAGATCTTTCCGACCCAATTTTCTTCACGGACGAGTCTGCGAACCGCTTTGATTCGTTCAATATCGGCTTGTGAAGTCCCTTCTTTCGGGCCGTCGCAGAATATGTACAACTCAGACTGATCTGCGAGGAGATTAGCTTTTAGACTGTTGAGAGTTCGCCGAGTGTGATCGGGGCGATTGTATGTAAAAAGCACAATCGGAGCAAGTTGCATGTTTGTCTTGATATTAATTTATCATATTTATAGCGCCTGTTTGAGGCAGGCAAGCTTAGCAAATATTCAAATATCAGATGTTTTTCGACCTATCAATATCTGCTGCCGGCAATTATTATTTTATTTAAAGACTTGCATTTATGATAAAACCGCTTATATTAATTATGAATGTTAATTGACAAAATGTGAAAAATTGTCGAATCATTAGTTTTAATTAAATAAGGAGTTCGCCATGAAAACATTTATTCTGATGACTAAGCTTTCGACGGAAATGACGACTAAAATGAAAGATCGTTCGAAGATTGGCAGAGAATGGCTGGATCATGTAAAAGAGAAATGTCCCGATGTCAAATTCACAGCACATTATGCCATCCTCGGCCAGTTTGATTTCCTCGATATTTACGAAGCGCCGAATGACGAAACCGCAGCAATGGTCTCGCTCATCAGCCGTTCGGACGGAGCAATTGAAGCACAAAGTCTAAGCGCCATTCCTTACAAACAATTTTTAGGAATGACGCAGAAATTGTAGCCGGTAGTAGGTTTTAATAATTATTAAAATCGCATGATGTAATTCATAAGCTTCTGAAAGACAAGAGCCGTTTTTTATCTCATACTTACACAAGTATAGGGAAGTGCGGCTCTTATTTTTATTAAATATCCTGTTTTTTCATTTGCGGTTAAACCCAATAGTTTTTATCTTGTCTATAGTGGGGATAATATTAACAACAGAGGAAACGACTATGTCCTATACAATAATCCCAAAAATTACGTTTTCGATTCTGCTAATCAGCGCGATTGTTCTGATTAGTTCCTGTTCTCCAACTTCGCAACTCAGCAAACGGGCTGAGCCGGCTACTGTTACTATCGACGGAGATCTTTCAGATTGGCAGAACGACATGACTTATTATGAAGACGAGAAAATTAATGTTGGTCTGAAAAACGACTATGATTATCTCTATATCAGCCTGTCCACAGCAAGCAGGACATGCAGACAACGAATTTTCCGTACAGGATTAGTATTTAAATTTGATACAGAAAAAGACGGAATTGAGCCTGTCACAACGAGATTTCCCGCGCCAAGAATGAGAGAAGGCAGGGGCAGAGGCATACCTGCTCAAAACAACGATCCCGCAGTCAGTGAGGAAGAAATTCTCAACCGATTGTCCGAAAATATAGTTTTCTTGAATTCTAAGACAGAACTCCCGGAAAGAATGACAATCAAAGAATCAGGTTATAAGGGCAAGTGCGCCTATACAAACGGTCTGTTTATTGTAGAAATAGCAGTTCCGCTCCTAAAAACCAACATAGCTAAATACGCAATCGGCAGCAAGCCCGGCGAAACACTTTCCCTCGGAATTGAAACTTTCCAACCCGATATGAGCAAAATGAAAAAACGAATGCAGGAGCTCGGTCATGACAGCGGAGGAATGTCCGGCGGCGGCGGTGGACGCGGCGGTGGAATGAAAGGCGGCGGCATGGGAGGCCGAGGCGGCGGAGAGATGATGTCAAGAAACCGTCCCGAACAAATGAAATTAGAAATAAAAGTTCAGTTAGCAAAATAGAGACAGATGATTATCGAACAAGGGAGCATGCTCCCTTGTTTCATTAATATGTAGGGGCTATCCCTGTGTGGTCGCCCGGCGTTTTCAAAAAGAATAAATCATTAATTAAATCGCCAAACATAGCCGAGATGACCGATAACATGTGGAGTCGGGAAACCCCTAATAGTTGTTACTAGCCCAATTTCAGCGAACAATCCAAATGCGTTTCCGCTGTAAAATATTCCGTAATAAACAGCTTCTGAAAAACTTGGAAGTCCGTCTGATAATCCTACCCCAATTGACAGGCTTTGTTCAAAGTATTTTGATTTCTGAAGATTGTATACAAAATTTGTCTGAAAACCGGCTGCTACGTCACAGGGACCAAAAATCACTCCTCCGCTTAATCGAACTCCTAAATTTTTGTCCTGCAAACCCCAAAGCAGATTTATTCCGCCGGGAGTTCCTAAAACAACTCCAAACATAGTATAGCTTTCTTTAGGATCGCTATTCAATTTAATATTTTTTCTCTGTCCTATTCTTCCGGTGCTGCGAGGATTGTCAGAGATTTGAGCTATGCTCTCACTACAGAAAACGCCGTCGTTCTCAACAGTTGTGATCGGATCTTGTGCATGACTCCCCGCCGCGGAAGCAATGAATAAAACAAGAATAACCGCGAATAATTTAATCATCTATATTTCTTTCATAATTTGTGTGTATCAAGCTGCAACCGTGGGGTTAACCCAACGGTTGACAAGAATTTGAAACTCAATTAAATCGCCAAACTATGCCGGCTTGTCCGATTAATACTGTCTCTGCGTGTTCATTGTTTCTTGCAACACCTACTTCCACAAATATACTACGAATATTAATGCTGTATGTAATCCCGTGAGAAACACCGTTTGTTGCCCCCGGTCCCATGCTCATTCTTATGCCGCTTGTGATTGCCAAACTTTGTTCCAAATGTTTAGACTTGTAAAGATTATATACGATACTGCCTTTCCATCCTACCATCACCGGCATTGCTCCGCCGCTTATTCTGAGCCCAACGTCCTTATATTGAATACCATAAAGTAAATTCATACCGCCCGGATATCCTGCAGTAACTCCAAACATGTGATATTTATCCTTTGATTTATCTTCATGTTCTGACGCGTCGAAATTTCTCACATTGTCGAAATATGTAAATTTCCCGTCAACGCCGGCTAATTGTATATCCCCAATCTGATCTGTCAGAATCGTTATTTCACCGGTGTTCTCAGAAATCAGAACATATTCTTTTTCACTTATTTCGCTGATCGTTCCGATATAGATCTCTCCGCTTTGCAACTCTATCCGAGTCTTCATTTTAACAGGAGTATCTATATTTGTATAGCTGAATCTCAAGTCTTTATTCTCAAAAGTTTTCAAACTGAGTGAATCTTTATCCTGATTGCTGATAATCCCGATATACTCTTCCCCTTGCATAGTTTTAATCAGCATTTGAGCATGACTACCGGCTGCAGAAGCAATGAATAAAACAAGAATACCGGCGAGTAATTTAATCATTTATTTTTCTTTCATAATTTGTGTTTGACAGACCGCAACCACATGGTATATAAAGGTATTACTTCCCAAGCTCTAATCATTAAAACGATGTACATAACCTACTGAAGCCATAGGTACTATTTGCTGATACGGATGCCCAAATTGCGTGAGGAAAACCGGACCAAACTCTAAAAAGAAATTGTTGTAATTCAAATCATAATACAGACCTATATAGCCTAATTCTTCATCGTCTAATCTATTAATAATTCCTGAGACGATGGACAAATTATGTTCAAAGTGTTTATATTTGGATATGTTATACATCAAATTAGCTTGGGCTCCGGTCCAAAACCAACTAAATCCTAAACTTCCTCTGACAGCTACTTTCCCAAATTGATACCCAAAAACAAAATTGAAAACTCCCGGAGCTCCGAGAGTGGTCCCAAACATAGAATATTTATTTTCTAATTTAAGCTGATAATCTTTATCGACTACTGCCCAATTTGAGAAATCATCTTCAATATATGATATCTGCAGATTAATCAGCATATCCCTTTGAATTTTTCTCTCGCCGGCGTTGTCTGATATCAGAACATACTCTTTCTCGTTGATACCTTTTATCGTCCCAATATAGACCTCTCCGTCTCGCAACTCAACCCGAGTTTTCAGAGTATCAACAGATTGAATGTTTTCTCGGCTGAAGCTCACTAATTTGTCATTAAGTGTTTTCAGTTTCAAAGAATCTTTGTCTTGACTACTGATAATCCCGATATATTCAACATCATTCCTTGTCGTTATCATAAATTGCGCCTGCCCTACAGCCGGCAACAGCATCACAG
>JAQIDA010000317.1 GCA_027858275.1 Candidatus Kapaibacterium sp.
CTTAAGAAAGTGGAATCCATTAAAGAAACAGAAAATAAATTATTATACATAAATATAAACAAGGAATCTCAACATGGCAGATTATCCCGCAAAAGCAGAAAACGGCACATTCGACGAAGTCGAAGGTCAATACTGCGTTCGAGACATTAGCATGGCAGACGAAGGAAGAAAACTCATAGATTGGGCAGAATCAAGAATGCCCGTTTTGATGCAGCTTCGTGAAAAATATGCTAAAACTAAACCTTTCAAAGGTTATAAAATCGCCGGTTGCCTGCACGTCACAAAGGAAACAGGCGTTTTGATCAAAACTTTTGTTGCCGCCGGTGCGGAAATTTCATGGTCAGGTTGCAACCCATTGTCAACAAGTGACGCTGTCGCAGCAGCATTGGCCGCAGACGGCATCTCAATTTTCGCTTGGCACGGCAACCACGATGATTTCTACTGGTGTATCGATCGTTCAATCGACAAACCGCCGCATTTGACTCTTGATGACGGATGTGACCTTATTAACACAGTTCACGAAAACTATGTTGATATGGCGAAAAACTTTGTTATCGGCGGAACTGAAGAAACTACAACAGGCATTCAGAGACTTCGCGCGCGTGAAGAAGCAAAGGAACTTTATTATCCTGTTTACGCGGTTAATGACTGCGAAACCAAATGGGATTTCGATAATGTATATGGCACGGGTCAATCTACTTTGGACGGTATCATTCGCGCTACTTCAGTTTTGCTCGCGGGCAAAAACATCGTAGTCGGCGGTCACGGTCATTGCGGTTCCGGTGTTGCCAAACGCTCCAAAGGTATGGGAGCTAACACTATCTGTACTGAAATCAAAGCTACTGCCGCTATGAAAGCTATCCTTGAAGGTCACGAAGTTATGACAATGGATGAGGCTTCTAAAGTCGGTGATATTTTCATTACAGCCACAGGTGTAAAAGATGTTATCGTTAAAAATCACTTTGAAAATATGAGAGACGGTGCGATTATTTGTAACACAGGTCACTATGACGCTGAAATCAACATCCCCGATCTTGAATCACTCTCAGTTTCAAAACGCGAAATCCGCTCGAATTGCGAAGAATATGTCATGAAAGACGGGCGCAAATTATACTTGCTCGCACAGGGTCGTTTGATCAACTTGGCAGCTGCCGAAGGTCATCCTTCAGAAGTAATGGATATGTCTTTCGCAAACCAGTTTATGTCTCACCTCAAATTAGTTGAAGCACATAAAGCCAATGTCAAACTTCCTATAGCAGTTATTGATCTTCCCGTTGAACAGGACGAGTATATTGCACAGACAAAAATGGAAGCTCTCGGCCTGAAAATGGACAAACTGACTCCGGAACAGCTTACATATATCACTGATTACAACGCCGGGACTTAATTTTTTCGAGTTATTCGGTTTGAATATTAAAACGCCCGATTCGGTTTTCCGAATCGGGCGATTATAGTAGTTAGGGTTAAGATTGAACTCATGTAAATAAATCAATATGGTTTATTACCATCTAATCTCGCAGTTAGGCAAACAACTCTCAATTTTCTGTTTTTCTGTTTCAGAAAAATTGTTTCCGGATAATTGCAAGACCTTAAGATTGACGAGATTCTTTATGCTTTCAGGAAGCGTTGACAAATCATTGTTCACTAAATGTAAGTATGATAGTTTCGACATGTTTCCTATGCTCTCAGGTATTGTTTTCAAGTTGTTTCCCGATAATTCCAAGGATTCTAAATTTTGTAAATTTATGATACTCGCAGGAAATTCAGTGAAATTATTATAAAACAATGTTAGAAGTCTCAAATTGCTCAAATTTCCAATACTTTCCGGAAGTTCTTGTAAGTTATTATGGGTAATAGAGAGATACTCCAAGTTATCCAGATTTCCAATACTCTCAGGTATGGCGTTTAATTCATTTTTACTTATGTTCAGTCTAACAAGATTTTGCAAATTTCCTATGCTTTCCGGAAGTTCAGCTAGATCATTTGACGTTAGTAATAAATGTGTAAGATTTATTAGATTTCCAATATCGTCAGGTAAATTTGTGATCTGATTTTCACTTAAAGTCAATTCCTCTAAATTTACTAAACGCCCAAAACTATTCGGTAAATTTGTTATTTTGTTAAGTGTCAGATCTAAAGAAACAAGTCCTTTTAGATCGCCGAAGTTTTCAGGCAAAGAGGTTAATTGATTGAATTGCAGCTCAAGCATCTGTAAATTCGCAAGCTTTCCAAAGCTCTCAGGTAGTGATTCTAATTCGTTGCCCTTTAAATCAAACCTAAGTAAATTAGTCAATTTATCGATGCTATTTGGCAAGTTGACAAGGTTGTTGTGCCCTACTAATAATTCTCTCAGTCCGGTGAGATTACTAATGCTTTTCGGGATAGATGCTAATTTATTAAACTGCACTTTCAAAACAGTTAGATTTGACAGACGGTCGAAACTTTGTGGGTAGGCATCGATTTTATTACCTGCCAAATCAAGGTATTGAAGCTCTGACAGATACCCAAAACTAAATGGGAGTTTCTCTAATTCATTTGCGGAAAGATCAAGATATTTTAGACTTTTCATTTTGCCGATACTGTCCGGTAATACTTCAATGCGATTAGCATACAAATCTAAGTATTCAAGGTTAATCAGGTTAGTAAGCTCATCCGGCAGACTGTCGTTGACCCCCTCACGCATTGACAGGGATCTTAGATCAGTCAGTTCACCGATGCAAGGTTGCATAGGAACCAACCAGTTTCCACTTTCACCAATAATAGGGAGTAGTTCCCAGCCTATGTATAGACTGTCCGGGTTCTGCTCATACATATATGCAATCGTGTCGCAAAACCGACCTTCGTTATTTAAATCTTCTTCGATAGGCTCGGTAGAATTCTCTTCGCAAGCCACAAAAGACAAACCGCCTAAAACCATCAGCATAAACAGAATTTTGGTAAATGTGTTTTTCATAATATTCAAACCTCATTTAATAAACAAAAACAGCAAAGCGTTAAGGAGAACCTTACTTCAGTAAATGGCGTATTAAGAACTTCTCAATATATAACTAATAAATGAATTGTACAAATAAATGAAGTATTTGAAGCAAAAGAAGCAGGTATCAAACTTCCTATCGAAGTTCTTGCTCAGACAAAACCGGCAGCACTCGGCCTCGAACCGGACGAATTGACAGCGGAACAGATTAAATATATCTCTGATTATAACGCATTATTCTGTCCAATTTAAAATAAAATACTCTGAACAGCCTCTACTGTTTTAGTTGAGACTAAAAAAATGAATCCAAATATAATTATATAAATCTATGTTTATCATTGACATACTCTATCAAACATACATCCTCTTCCTCGAAATGGCACCCTACCTGTTGATCGGGCTGCTTTTTGTAGGAGTTTTGAACATATTGTTTACTAAGGAGTTAATTGCTCGGCATGCAGGAGATGACAGTTTTAAGTCGGTTCTGAAAGCCGCGGTTTTTGGCGTTCCTTTGCCATTGTGTTCCTGCGGAGTGATTCCGACATCCGTATATATGGCAAGAAACGGCGCCTCAAAATCAGCAGTAGTTTCTTTTTTAATTTCAACACCTCAAACCGGAATCGACAGTATCGCTGCTACTTACGGGATGATGGGACCTATATTCGCAATATTCAGACCGTTTGTAGCCTTGGTCATGGGAGTTATCGGCGGCTTGGGCGTGAAATTGATGTTCAAATCAAACGAAGACAGAAAATTCGATAATATTGAAGAACTTGAAGCAGAGAGCTCCTGTTCTGAAGGCTGCGGATGTGATGATGATGACTCTTGTAACGATGATTCATGCTGCGAGGACAGTTCATCTGTTCCTGAAAAAATATCATTTAAAGAGAAATTGCGAAAATCCATGAAATATTCATTTGTGGAATTTCTCGATGATATTACAATGCAATTTCTGGTCGGACTTGGTATTTCCGGGATCATAGCAAATTTTATTCCTGACAAATTTGTTTCGGTCAGCACCTTTATATACTGATTGCCGGGAATGTTGATCATGATTTTAT
>JAQIDA010000321.1 GCA_027858275.1 Candidatus Kapaibacterium sp.
AGTCTAAGTTAGCTGTCGGTTCGTCTGCGAGAACGATAAACGGATCGTTTGCGATTGCGCGCGCGACGGCTACTCTTTGCTGCTGCCCGCCGCTCATTTGATTGGGGCGTTTTTTTGCCAGATCGGCAATCTCTAATTCTTCCATTACTTTATACGCTTTTTCATTTCTCTCTTTTTGAGAGATCTCGGCGAGCATCATCGCGAATTCAATATTCTCAATCGCGCTCAACACAGGAATCAGGTTATACGCCTGAAAAACAAAGCCGATATTATACAAGCGAATATCAGAGAGTTGTGTTTTTGTTTTTGTGCTAAGATCAACATTATCCAAGAAGACTTTTCCTTGTGTCGGAGTGTCCAACGATCCGATTATATTAAGCAAAGTCGTCTTGCCGGAGCCCGAAGGGCCGGCAAGTACAGAGAAATCTCCGCTGTTTACCGATAGAGAAACGTCTGCCAAAGCTTTTACAGGGACTCCGTTGTCCGAGTATATTTTTTCTATATTTTCTGTTCTGATGATTTCCATTTTATTTCAATTGTATTTATGTTACTTAAAGTGAGTTATATTAAAATAAACAGCGTGAATTAAACATAACGCATCGCGTCAGTCGGTTGTAGTCTTGCCGCTTTGAACGCAGGCCATATCGCGCCGAAAACAGTAGCAAAAGGCATGATGAACAGCGCGTTAGCGATTACGTTGAAGTTAAGTACGGGATAAATTATACTGTCAACTCCGACTGAAGTCAAACCATCAGAAAAATTGCTCAAATCAATTCCGCCCGAACTAAGCATATATATTGCGCCGAGACCGACTAAAAAGCCTGATATTGTACCTAAAACACCCAGAGTAAATGCTTCCAGTAAAATCATTCTGAATAATTTCCCCGGTCGCATTCCTATAGATTTCAGCACGCCGAATTCATTAATTCTTTCAAAAACTGACATCAACATTGTATTAATTATCCCGAAAAGAACTCCGATTGCGATAATTAAATAAACAGCTATCATCGACATCTTGCTTGCTTCAATCGTGCTTACTAACATTGGCAGAAGATCTATATAAGATTCTACATCAGTATTTTCACCGTCTAAGGCGCTGATAAGCTCGGCTTTATAATCCAATACAAGGTCGGTATTTGGGAATATAATAGCATATTCGTTAACATTATCTCCCAATTCAGTCATTTTCTGAAGATCGGGAAGATTAACAAAAGCCGTCATTTTGTCAAATTCAGTAATTGCCGTTTGAAAAATTCCGCATACGCGAAATAATTCACTGCTGACTTTTCCGTCGACTGTCGCGGATATACTTACGATTTTGTCGCCCAATTCAGTTTCGAGTTTTTCAGCAGTTTGCTTGCTTATAATAATTTCCCGCTCAGCGCCGGTCAGATAGCTGCCTTCAATGATTTTTGAGCTGATTGCCGTCACATTTTTTTCACGATCAAATTGAACTCCTCGGATTGTCGCGCCCGAAGAGTTGCCCGCGCTGCTTATCATACCGAAGACATTAACTCTCTTGGACCAATGCGATATGTTCTTATCAGCATTAAGCGCTTCTTCAACTTTGTCGCTTTTTATATAGTTTTTTAAAACTTTGTTCTCTGAATATCCATGGTTGTGAATCTGAATATGAGATACGCTCAAGCTCAGTTGATTATCTATTTGTTGGTCGAGCATTCCGTTCATAAAAGCGTCATAAATCATCATGCTTGATATGCCTACTACGATTGAGATGATAACTATCAGAGAGCGGCGCTTATTGCGCAGAATATTCCTGTTTGCGATTTTTATTAACATTATGTGTACCTTATTCCTTTCAATGCTTCCAATTTCAATACTCTGAACGCCGGATAGATAACAGCCAATGCAGACATTGCAATAACTGACAAAGATGTGTAGATGAATATCACCGGATTCATTGTTGTTGACAGTATCGGCAGAAAACCGTAATCTTCATACATTTTCGCGATTTCACCGGTAAAAGTAATTGGATTGAGATAGAGAATGTAATTGCTAATCCAAGCCAATATATTTCCGACCAGAAGACCGAGAAGCACAATGAAAATTGTCTCAAAAATTACTATAGATACAAGCTTTCCTTTCTTCGTTCCGATCGCGAGCATTATACCGAATTCTTTGAAACGTTCCGTGACAGACATGAGGATTGTATTTAGTATCCCGAAGGACATTATTATCATAAGAATTATAAGCATAATTATTCCGCCGGCATCGTCCATATCTATCATTTGTTTCAATTCAGGCATCAAATCTTTCCAATCAAGAACAACCAGTTGCACATTGTTGATCTCAGTTTTAAGAATTGGTTTCAATCTGTCCATCTCAGCCAAACCGTCGGTTGATATAGCCAAAGCGGTTATTTTCCCGTACATTGACAAAAGTTCGTCCGCAGCTTCCAATGTCATAAATACGCCCATCGCGTCCATCTCTTGCGAACCTGACCGGGATAAGCCTCGAATTCTAAACTTCATGTTGCCCGTCGAACCGTCCATACATGAAGCGAGAATCACAACTGTATCGCCGATTGAGGCGTTAAGATTTCCCGCCAATTTATTGCCGATCACAATATCATAAGGAGCGTCATTGCTTATGAATTCACCTTCCTTGACTCTTTCGTGTATTGTTGAAGTCTTTGTCTCTGTGTCAGGATCCATTCCAAAAAGAATCACTCCGGATGAATTATCATTAAAGCCAATCAATCCGTTTCCGTATATTCTCGGAGTATATATCATTTCGTCCGCGCGATTATCAAGAATATCTTTGATTGCATCATCATACTTAAATGATTTTGTCAAAGCCGGATTGCTCTTGAAGTCCTTATGCTGAATCTGAAGATGCCCTGTGAACATCTTAACCGCTGAATTGATATTATTCTCATAAGTACCCAGCTGCATGCCTCGCATCACAACTGACAACAGTACGGCGAAAGTCACGGCGGCAATCGTAATGACAGACCGCCTCATATTCCTGCTGATATTCCGCCAAGCCAATTTCAGTATTAATTTCACTTGTTTTAGCCTTTTATTTAATATTGTTTTATTTATTTTGTGTTCCTTGCTATTCGGAAACCTTGCCGAAGGTGAAGAAACCTTCGGAAGGTGAGGCTGTCCTTATCTTCAAATTCCCCTTCCTTTCCAAGGAGGGGTGGCTCGCTTCGAGACGGGGTGGTTCTTCTTTCCTACTTCTCCAACTCCCTAAAAGAAAAAATCCTATCCGGAATTTTCACATCAAATTTCACATCATTATATATAAATTCCGTTTTGCGATTCTTTTTCTTTTCATTGACTATTACCCATTTAGTAGGAATAGTCCTTCCGGACATTTTCTTAATATCTCTATACAGCATAGAGCGATGAAGTTTACCTTTTTCATCGAAGAATTGTGTTTTCCACGGTAAATTGTCCGATTTCCTGACACAATAATACAATCTACCCCATACGACCGGTGCGTTTGGTTTCGGCAACAACTCGATTTTGTAGCAAAGCTGACCGTCGACGGTTTCATCCGCCAATTTTTTTAAAGAATAATCTTCTGTCAATTCTGATTCGCGGACAAGATCGTCGTTTGTCAGATCCGATCCGTTCCAAGACTGAAGCATCATTGAAGCGGGTAGCTTCATTGTCATTTCAGTATTCTTTAGATAGCTCCATAATTGATTGTCAATTTTGAGCATTTTATTGCCTTTTTCTTTGCGAGGGGAGAGCGTCTCAATAAGAGCTTTGTCCGTGCCGTCGTTCCACGCCTTCATTTTGACTGTCCGAGTGTAGTCGGGAGTTGTTACTCTCATAGTGAATGTGCCGACACTTGTTTTTCCTTTTATCAATTTCTCGGCTTTATCTATGATTTGTTCAGCTGTTTGACCTTGGACGGCACAGGTGAGAAAGAAAAATGTCGCGATCATTAAGATGTATTTCATTGCAGTTCCTTAAGTTTAAAATCAAAAAATGTTGAACTAAAAAAAATTATTTGCTGTTTTGATCGGGTTTGTGCAAGTCACGAATTCTTTGCTTTATTTTATCTCCGAATATTTTGTATTCTTCAATAGTAACATTGAATCCCTTATATAGGTGTTCTACTCTTTCGGATATTTTTTTTATCTCAGAATCTTTTGCGTATTTTGATTCTTGTAGCATTCTCATTGCGTTCCAGATTTTGTCATTAAGCATATTGAGCTTTGCTATTCCGGGATCAATAATCATTTCCATGAACTCAATCCCTATAGAATAGAAACTTTCTCTCGGAAAATCAGGGTGCTGTGTTTTTAAGAACATATCCATCTGAACACCCATATTCATAGTAGTGCTGACAGCCGGTTTCGAGACTTTGAGTTTGGCAGCGCATTCCTTTAGTGAAATCGGGCGAAGTTGAACAATCAATAAGCCGAATATTCTGCCGAACAATCTTTTTGCGCCCATCTTGTCAAAATAGTTGGCGAATTCTTCTGTCATATACTCTTCTACTTCCAGTAAGAGTTTGTCGTGATTTGTTGTGCTCATTCTAATTCCATTATTTATTCGTGTTGTTATCAATAACATCGTTAACAATTATATTAACGATACAAACGTAAGAAATGTTCCAAATAAATCCAAGAAAAAAAACAATTTTTTTAAAATTATTTCAAATGCCGAATTTTCATTAAATTGAGACGAAATATTAATTTGTTGGAAAACCTAAGAAAAACGATGAAAATAGAAGTTATCACAATAGATTTTTGGAATACACTTTTTGATTACAGTGGTTCTGAAATTAGAAACCTATATCGAAAGAAGGAATTGAAAGCTAAGGCAGCAGAATTCGGAAGAATAGTTAGTGATCAAGAATATGACGACTCAATGGAGGCTGCTTGGAAGTATTTTTATAAGATATGGCATGGTGAACAAAAGACTCCTCAACCGATAGAAAGCCTCAATTATCTTTGGAACCATCTCGGACTTCCGAAGGATGAAAAAGCAACTGCAAGTCTGGTGGAATCTTTCGGAAATTCTATTTTGACTCACCCGCCGGTCATTCTTCCCGGAGTAGAGGCCGCCTTAGAAGAGCTTGCGGTTGATTACAAACTCGGAATAGTATCAGATACAGGATTTTCAGGCGGCAACATATTGAGGGAGCTTAAGAAAAGAGCCGGGATCATTCACTTGTTTTCCGCATTCAGCTATAGTGATGAAACAGGTGTTTCTAAACCTCATGCCAAAGCATTCGAAACAATTCTTGATAAATTCCATTGCAAGCCGGAGAGTTCGATCCATATAGGAGATATAGAACAGACAGACGTCAAAGGTGCTGTTGATCTTGGTATGAAGTCAATCCGATTTAACGGAGACACTACAAACTTGCAAGGTGTTAAAAATCCGGAAGAAACCGCGGCTGATATTGAATTGACTAAATGGTCGGATATCGTGAAATATATCAAGAGCTTAGGCGATTAATATATTAGATTGCTAAAGTATGGAACAATGTGCGTATTATTCGAATGGTAAACAATGCATAAATTAGTATATATAAATTTTTTGATATTAGTTCTTATTCTCACGGCATGTACGTCCGGCAAGGATTTGCGTCCGGGATACAAGAAATTGTTGACAGAAACATCGTCTATGACCCATGCCGTTGACAGTAATTATATCAACGCAGAAGCTCGGAAATATGTTATTAACGGTTCGTCGCTCCAACAGAAGTATAAGTGGGCCGAATCAATATTAGAATTCCAACAGGCATTGCGATACGACAGCTCAAGCGCGATATTTTACGCTATAGCGAGAAGCTACAAGGAAATGAAAAAATACGACCTTGCACTTGAAAATATTGCCAAATCGCTCAAACGTGATTCCGCTTTTATTACTTCAATGGAACTTGCGGCGGGAATATATATTTCTAAGTTTGAAATAGAAAAAGCCGTAGAAGTATACGAGCAGATCGTAATCTTTGAGCCGACATTTCGACGCAAAACCAGACTTGCGAATTTTTGTGAATTCAGTAAACCACTTCGAGCAATCGAGATTTACGAAGAATTAACAGCTGAATCAGAAGTTGAATACATAATGAAAAGGTTGGCGGATTTATACGCCCAGATTATAAAGAATATTAACAGTCCGGCTGCTGCCGGCAAGAGAGATGATTTGTCAACGACCAAAGATTCTGCTGTTGATATTCAATCAAAATACAGTAAAAAATATGTGAATTTGCTCAATCGAATTTTGCAAATCAGTGATGATAAAAGCAATATATTAGAGAAGTTGATCAATACTTACATTGAAATTCCCGATTACGTCAATACGTTCAGAGTCCTGTCGATTGTTGATACAAATGTCTATAGCGCTGATGATTCAGAAAGTCTGTTTACGATTTACGGGTCTGTCGGCAACAAATTGATAGAAGACACAAGTGATTATGCCGAAAAATACATTAAAAAATATCTAAACAGAATTGATTCGCGATTTACTTTTGATTGGCGGATTAATCTGATAGCTGCCTATCTGTATAATGACATTGAGGATTTCACATCAAGTGAAAAGTATATTCAGAAGACCCTCAAAGTCGCAGACAGAATAGCTCAGATATATTTACAAATAAGCTCTTTATATTTTCAAAATGAGAAATATAATAAAGTCACGGACTTGCTTGAAAGTGTAGAAGAGGAGTTTGAAGACGAGTTTTCAATTCCTTTCTATTTAGGGTTAGCCTATTCCAATCTCGAAAATTATTATGACGCAATAGATTGTTTTGAGCAAGCATGGGAAATTGATAATTCGATGTTAGACGCCCGCGCTCAAATCGGAATGATTTATGACAGATTGAAAAAGTACGACAGCTCCGACGCTGAATATGAATATGTACTTGAACTTGATCCTTTGAATCCGCTGGTGAATAATAATTATGCTTATTCCCTGGCAGTTCGGGATGAAGATTTGGAGGAAGCTCTCGAGATGATAATAATAGCAGTCAGCGCTGAACCTGAGAATTCGTCCTATCTTGATACTTACGCTTGGGTGCTTTACAAACTGGAAAAATACGACAAGGCACTTGTGTATATTCTAAAAGCTATTGATCACGGTGATGAAAGTTCTGATCTGTATCTTCATCTCGGATATATATATTCAAAACTCGGTGAGAAGGATTCATCAATTCGCACATGGAAAAAAGGAGCAGAATTGTTCCCTGAGAACGAAGAGCTTAAAAAACTTCTTGATTCTAAATAGCCATTAAGATAAAGATTGCAGTATCCCTGTTAATTCTTGAACCGGAAGTTGTATTTTCTCAAATTACCGGTCGTGTTTTAGGAATTGTTGTACTCACCTGAAACATCTGTCAATACATCATACCCTGTTTCAGTAATTAGAATTGTATGCTCGAACTGAGCGGAAAGTTTGTTGTCTTTTGTTCTGGCAGTCCAACCGTCATGATTATCAACAGTAACTTTTGCTTTTCCCTGATTTATCATCGGTTCAATCGTGAAGATCATTCCCGGTTTCATTATTTTGCCGCTGTTTCTTCCGGCGATATGATCAACTTGGGGTGGTTCGTGAAATTCCAGTCCCGTGCCGTGTCCCGTGAATTCATAAACAACGCTGAATCCTTTTGAATGAGCAAAGTTAGCAATATGATAGCCGATATTACCGAAGTAATTGCCGGGAGAGCATTGACCGATTCCTATATCCAAGCATTTCTTTGTGGCAACCACTAATTTTTTAGCAATAATTGACATTTCGCCTACTGAGTACATTCTGCTTGTATCTCCGTAGTAGCCGTCAAGAATAGTTGTCACATCGATGTTAACAATATCGTGATTTTTAAGAATTGTGTCTTTGGCAGGAATGCCGTGACAAACAGTTTCATTGAGTGAAATACAGGATGATTTCGGAAAGCCGTGATAGTGCAATGGAGCAGGGATCGCACCGTGATCTCTGATATATTCTTCAATTTTATCGTCAATATATTCAGTTGACACACCTTCTTTTACAAATTGTTCCGCATATAACAAGATTTTTCCCGCAAGTTTAGAACTTTTTCGAATTCCTTCAATTTGTTCAGGGTTTTTAATAATGATTATTGACATTTAACTTCCTGCGATTTCGTGATATTTGTTAATTTTGCACTCGCAAAATTATGAAATATTTCTTTTAGAATCAAATTGGTTTGTCTTGATTTTAGTTCAAATTTATGATGCTCGTGCGTGCAAGCATGATTCATACTATAATTACAAGCCAAAGAGTTTTTTCATCTCATCGACATCTTTCTGAGACGGATCTTCCGGTTTTTCTCGATTATTAGCTTCTTCCGAAGTCTCAGCAATTGTAATATCATCTTCAAGATATTTTTTTAGTTTTTTCTTATGTCGTTGATGATCATCAGCGATCTTTTTTTGCTCATCCGACAATTTCTTTTGTTTAATCGCAGGATTGAAAGCCTCTAACAAGTCTTCATAGTCATCAGAATTGATTCCTTCAGGCTTCTCGTTCGGTTCGGAGAAGGGAGTGTTTGACTCGAATATATTATTATTATGTTTGAATCTCGATATTTCACTCAGGAAATCCTCTGACAGAATTGGGGTGCAACTATATATCCGAGCATATTTATACAATTCCGAATCTGATGAAACAACAGTGCACAAAGAAGGAACTATTTCTTTTTTTATCAAGTCTTTAATCACGGTATCGGCAATTTTCATAGTCCCGGATTTGTAGACCACTATTTGTGATCGGGGAGAGCTGACTTTTGAGGCTCTGCCGTCAAAAACTACTGAGAATTTATATGAAGGATATTTGTCGGAATAGTCAGCGATTTCATATAAAAGCGCATTGCGAGCCTCAAGTAAATCCAGATCAAGAATGTCGGATATTACCGGACTTTTATGCATGATATTATGTGCGTCGAGAATAAAGTGCTTCATTTGACTGATATTTAAGTTTGTAAAATAAAAAAGTCGTGATTCATAAGAGAATCGCGACTTATATGTACCGGAGGAGAGATTTGAACTCCCGACACTCGGATTATGATTCCGATGCTCTAACCAACTGAGCTACTCCGGCTCTCTTAAAGAGATCACAAATATAAGGACATTTTTTAATATAAAAAAAGAAAAATATTATTATTTTAGCATTTTCAAATTGTTTTGCTTGTTGGTTCTTCTTTATCT
>JAQIDA010000328.1 GCA_027858275.1 Candidatus Kapaibacterium sp.
CCAAGGGTACTTGATCGTAAACGCTCTTGATTTATTCCCGGAGGCAGGCGTCTGGCAAACCATGAAAAGAGTATTGCTCTATAACAAATTAGAAATTCAACCGTACGAAGCAGTCTTCCAATTGTCGCAATTGCTTTTAAAGCCTGAGGCTATTGATTTGAATGTGAAGATAATAATAATCGGCGGGCAGACACTCTACAGGTCTTTGTACTTGCAGGAAAAAGGTTTTAAGAAGATGTTTAAAGTCAATGCTCAGTTTGATTATGAAAGCAAACGCAGCGATGAGATGGTTATGAATTATGCTCGCTATGTTTCGAAAATTTGCAAAGATGAGAATTTTCCTCATTTCAAACCGTCCGGTGTTGCTGCAGTTGCCGAATGGGCTGTTCAGCATTCCGGATCACAGAATAAAAACACACTGAAATTTTCTGATGTAGCAGATATTATTCGAGAATCTGTTTTCTATGATCCCGGACAACACGGAAAATTCATCCGCAGAGAAGACGTTGAGAAGGCAATTCAATGTCGCCGGCATCGCAATGATCTGATAGATGAAAAGCTGAGTAATAACATATTAGACGGCACGATTCTTATTGATATAACCGGTGAGCGTGTTGGTCAGATAAACGGATTGACAATTTTGGATGACGGAATCCTTTCTTTCGGCAAACCTGCCAGAATTACGGCTTTGGTATCTGCCGGCAGTGACGGCATTGTCAATATCGAAAGAGAAGTCGATATGAGCGGCGAAATCCACAGCAAGGCAGTTATGATATTATCAAGTATCATAAGTGAAAAATTCGCAAAGAAAAAGCCACTTGCTTTAAACGCAACAATCGCTTTTGAACAGAATTATGGTGGTATTGACGGAGACAGTGCTACCGCTGCCGAGATATATGTAATTCTGTCAGCTCTCGCTGATATTCCGCTTAAACAATCTATTGCAGTTACAGGTTCGGTCAATCAACCGGGAGATATGCAGCCTATCGGAGGTGTTAACTCCAAGATTACAGGTTTCTACGAAATTTGTAAAACTAAGGGCCTGACCGGCAAACAAGGTGTCATAATTCCGATTCAAAATGTTAACGATTTGATGTTGCCAAAGCAGATTGTAGACTCCGTAAAAGCAAAAAAATTCCATATTTGGCCGATTTCACGCTTTGAAGAAGGATTCAAAATCCTCACAGATATCGAAGCCGGTGAGCGAAATGAACAAGGCAAATATCCCGAAGGAACATTTTTCGCTGTCGTTGAGGAAAAATTGGCTGAAATTAGGAAGTCGAAGAAGAAAAAGAAAAAGAAAAAGAAAAAGAAATAAGCAGATTGTTGAAGAATAAATTTTGGGCAAGATTTTAATAATACAATTTAATGAACACAAATAATTAAGAATATATATATGAAAACAGAGAGAAAAATTTTACTCGCTCCTTCACTGCTTTCCGCTGATTTCGCCAAGCTCGGCGATGAAGTTAAAAAATGTGAAACCGGCGGATGTGATATATTACATGCGGATATAATGGACGGTCATTTTGTCCCAAATATAACTTTTGGACCGCTTGTTGTAAAAGCTATTAAGCCCCATTCCAATCTGCCGATTGATTGTCATCTGATGATTGAAAATCCCGATCAATACATTGAGGCGTTCGCAAAAGCCGGTTCTGATTATATCTCCGTTCATGCTGAAAGGTTGGCGCACGCTCACCGTTCATTGAGTCTTATCAAGGAGTGTGGAGCGAAGGCAGGATTAGCATTGAATCCGATCACACCAATCGAATTTGCGTTTGAAGCAGCTGAGTATTGTGATTTTATTCTGTTAATGTCGGTAAATCCCGGCTTCGGCGGACAGAAATTCATAAATTCGTTCTTGAGAAGGGCAGAAGCACTTCGAGAATTCTTGATTAAAAATGATCTTGAGCATGTTATCATTGAAGTTGACGGCGGTGTAAAAATTGATAATGTTGAGCAGATCGTTCGAGCAGGTGCTGATATAATTGTCAGCGGTTCCGGTTTGTTCAGCGGAGATTTCAACGCAAACACAAAACAGATGAGAATAAATGCTGAAAAAGGATTAATTTAATTCTGATCCCCTTGTTGAAATTTAGAAAGACCCATAATTATTCTCCAATGAATATATTAAGGATCCTTGATCTAATGCCATCTAATTCCGGGATGTAGTCACCAATATGTCGATATGTTGAGGACTATCCTCTTGAAACGATAAATTTTCCCACAAGGCGAATATTTCTGCTAATCACGACACATAAATAAACACCGTTCGGCAGTCTGCCGCTTTCAATTGTGTATTCGTTGTTCGGTAGTTGAGACCCGCTGTGAACATCAGCAACCTTTTTCCCGATCATGTTATAAACTTTGATGTCTACGGATTGATCATTCTCCTTGAGTTGCAAGGTTAGTTTCTGAGTGCCGTCACTTTGTTCAACTATACTAACAATCTTGTTTTCTTGGCTGCTCGTATCAATTTTAACCGCGCTTGCTAATATCCCGGAATCTTTTGTACTGTCAGAATTAGCAATTTTGATGTCATAATTCAACATAGAATAAGTGAAAAAACCGCTGAAAATATGTGAGGAGAAGTTTGTCTTAGGCGTCAACAACATATTTGTAGATGATGAGGATGAGTCGGAATCAAGCTCAGCTGCGAGCAAACTATTGAATCCTAATAAAAATAATATACCCACCGACAAAAATACAAGGTATACACCGCTTTTGCGGGAAACCAAGTCTTCAGAAAATATATTTGAAAGTTTGCTGTTCATATTATTTATTTCTTTGAGCAAATCAATTGCCTAATTCTTTCTAATATAACGAATGAAACACTAAAATAGTCAGACTGACTGAGAATGTTTTTGAAATATTCTTTCCTGAAATCAATCTAATTCTGCCAATTTGCTTATTCTTCGAAGTTTACTCGTCTCACAATTATTTTTTGCTTTAGAATAATCTCAGATGCAGAAGTCAATCATAGGACAGAGTAAACACTTGCGCAATTGAAAAACAGGACCTCATTTTAGGCGTAAAAAAAATAAATATTATTTAATGATTTTTTTATACAAACCGGTTCAAAATTTTTCTTAATTTTGTCTATGAGTTAATTTCAATAACAATACATTGAATGACATAATGGAAACAAAATTTACATTCTCCGATCTTCTTTTTGAAAACAAGAGAAGAAAACCACAAGAATTTGCTGAAATAGCAAAAGAATTACGTCGGGATATTATCAAAAGTCTCGCAATGGCTAAATCCGGACACACAGGCGGTCCGTTGGGGCTGTCTGATATTTTTTCAGTATTATTTTTCGGAGACGTACTCAGATACAAAGCTGACGATCCAAAATGGGATAAACGCGACAAATTTGTTTTAAGCGGCGGGCATCTCTGTCCCGTTCTGTATTCATGTCTCGCCAGAGCCGGTTATTTCCCCATAGAAGAACTCTCTACTCTTCGCAAATACGGTACAAGACTCCAGGGACATCCCGGGCTTGATACTGAATTGCCCGGAATAGAAACAGCGGCCGGATCACTCGGACAGGGCATCTCTATTGCAGCGGGTATGGCTATGACTCATAAACTTCTCGACAAAACAGATCAAAGAGTCTTCTCTCTTACCGGCGACGGGGAGCTGCAGGAAGGTTCCGTATGGGAAACAGCTATGTCAGCAGCTCAATACAAATTGGATAATCTATGTTGGATAGTTGATGATAACGATTGCCAGATTGACGGACGAGTCAAAGATGTAATGAATATCAAACCCTTAGATAAAAAATTCGAAGCATTCGGATTCAATGTTATCGAATGTGACGGTCACGATATTGATGATATAATAAATGCTTTCGATAAGTTTATTGCCAATCATGAGAGCGGCAGCGGCAAACCAACCGTTATAATCGCAAAAACATTCATGGGCCGAGGAGTATCATTTATGGAGGATCTTCATACATGGCACGGCAATCCGCCTTCATTCGAACAGGCTGAAAAGGCATTGGAAGAACTCAAATAATTTGAAAGCAAGACAAAATGTCAAAATATATTAAATTGTTTTTATTAGCACCAATCGTGCTTTTCGCGCTTGTCTTAGTTTCTTGTGACAGCCAAAAAGAAACTGTCGAAACTCAGGATCAGCAAACTGATGCTCCTCAAGCACCGGTGAAAGAGAAAACCGCATATGAAATTGAGGCCGATGTTAAGTTGAAAGTTTTTGAAAAACTGAGAGACGAAAAGTTAGATGAATACCGTGAAGATGTAAAAACAGATGAAGCAATTCAAAAGAGCGCAACTTCAAAAGCTACATTAACATGTGATCAAATCGTCGAATTCTTTCCAAAGACCCTTAAGGGGACGAAAAAACGTCCGTTTGTAAGAGGGAATATGGAGTCTGATAAGGGAACTTTGATTTCAAGCGTAGCGAGTGATTTTGTTTTTGAAAACGGAATTCTCTCTTTGGCAATTGTTGATTACGGAGCCAAAGAAAACATTCCGGGAGTAGAATTACAAAGCTTCTTTGGTTTAAATGACCGTGTAGGTTTTTTAACCGGTACAGAAGATATTTCCTATGGGAAAATATATTACTCTTATGATACATTGCACGGCAACGGTATTTACGGATGCCTTGTCAATGACAGAGCCATCATCACTTGCAGAGCAAACACGATGAAGGAAAATATTAAACACGTCAAAGAATGCGAGCAGCTTTTTAATATCAAGAAGATAGCGAAAAGCATCGGGAAATAATATAGATACATACTTCGTATGGGCTTAATTAAGAATACTGAATAATAATATATAAGAAATCAGAATTATGAAAAAAATCGAAGTTTCCGGTAAAAAACCGACCCGTCACGGCTTTGGAGAAGGTCTTGTTGAATTAGGTGACAAACATGATAATGTAGTTGTTCTCGGGGGAGATATAACCGGATCGGTAATGACATCATATTTCAAAGAAAAATATCCGGATAGATTTTTTTCAATAGGAATTGCCGAAGCAAATGCAACAACAATAGCAACAGGAATGGCGCTGTCAGGAAAAATTCCTTTCTTTTCAAGCTATAGCGCGTTTGCGGCTTTCAGAAATACCGATCAGCTCAGAATATCTGTATGCTACAACAATGCTAATGTCAAAATCGGCGGCGGGCATTCAGGTATAACGGTTGGTCCGGACGGCGCCACTCACCAAGCACTCGAAGAGTTGTCATTGTTACGCGCAATGCCTAATATGACTCTTATTGTTCCCTGTGATTTTTCGGAAACAAAAAAAGCAACGATTGCCGTCGGCGAAATGTACGGTCCGGCTTATATCCGTTTCGGCAGATCAGCTGTGCCTATGATTACAAATGATGATTCTCCCTTTGAAATCGGAAAAGCCAATGTTTTGAACGAAGGTGACGATATTGCCCTAGTCGCTTGCGGATTGCTCGTGTATCCTGCTTTGCAGGCAGCGGAGCAACTCGAAAAAAATCACGGCATCAAAGCAAGAGTGATTAACAATCATACTATCAAACCGATAGATGTTGAAACAATCACAAAAGCAGCAGCAGAATGCGGATGTATTGTCACTGCAGAAGAACACCAAGTATATGGCGGACTCGGAGCGGCAGTAGCTGAAACAGTTGTTAAGAACGCTCCCGTTCCAATGGAATTTGTCGGGATCAAAGATACATTCGGAAGCAGCGGCGAACCGGAAGAATTGCAGGAGATATTCGGTTTGAATTGGCAGGGAATTTATGCTTCAGCACTCAAAGCACTCGATAGAAAGAAACCCGGCAATATAGCTGTCTGAAAATTAACTGAAATTGCCGAATACAAAGAAGGCATGTAATCATCGCCTCTATATACGTTTACAAAAGCTCTCAGATCGAGGGCTTTTGTTGTTTTTAGTTCAAGCAAAAAATATATCATTAAAAATTTTGATAAATCAAATTTAATTTTCTATATTGATTTAAGGAAGTAGTTCTTCACATAATTATTACAAACTTGAGGTAGTATGTCTTGGTTTTTAAGATCGAACAAAAATATCAATGATAATAAACAAATAGAAATGCCTGACGGATTATGGACAAAATGTCCGAATTGTTCAGAGCTTATTTTCAAGAATCAATTAGAAGAAAATCTTTTTTGCTGTACCAAATGTAACCATCATTTCAGAGTGGGCAGCTCAGAATATATCAAACTTATTTTCGATGAAGGCAGTTTTACGGAAACTGAAACTAATTTAGTTTCGGCCGACCCATTGGGGTTTGTCGACAGCAAGAAGTATACTGACAGAATCGTAGCAATGAATAAAAAAACAGGGCTGAATGATGCTTTAACCACCGGTCATGGTACCATTAACGGCAAAGAAGTCTCCCTCGGATGTATGAATTTCAATTATATCGGCGGTAGCATGGGTGCCGTTGTAGGAGAAAAATTCTATCGTGCCGCAAAATATGCCATCAAGCAGAAAACACCGTTAATTATTATTTCCGCTACAGGGGGAGCCAGAATGCAGGAAGCTGCCTTGGCTTTGATGCAAATGGCAAAAACAGCCGCGATCCTTGCTGAATTGAGCGAAGCAGGCTTGCCTTTTATTTCTATCTTGACCGATCCTACAACAGGTGGTGTCAGCGCCTCATACGGAATGCTCGGAGATATTATAATAGCAGAACCCGGAGCTTTAATAGGTTTCGCCGGTCCGCGTGTTATTGAAGAAACCATTCGCAGAAAATTGCCCAAAGGTTTCCAGCGCTCTGAATTCTTACTGGAAAAGGGTTTTGTGGATATGATAGTCCCGAGAAATCAGCTGAAACAAAAACTATCGGAAGCTATTGATTGGTTTATGAACTGATTCCGATTGACATTTATTAGTGTATTTTGGCCTAAATTGATGATCAAATTATTTTTAATATTGCTGCTGTATGTATTAATTCCATCAGTGAGCGTGAAATGTGCGGAACCGACAGCGGCGATA
This sequence comes from Candidatus Kapaibacterium sp., assembly GCA_027858275.1. Classification (GTDB taxonomy): domain Bacteria; phylum Bacteroidota; class Ignavibacteria; order Kapaibacteriales; family UBA2268; genus JAQIDA01. Next base: position 6,964 of record JAQIDA010000328.1, read on the forward strand.
GATTATAAGCATAAAAATATTTTGTTCTTTCTATCAGTCGGATATCCTCTGGCTGTTGAATCAGAGGATTTCTACGATCAATATTCTGATATATTTGTCCCTATAAAAGGGAAATTCAGACTGACGGGAATTGTCAGTTGTGGTATGAGAGTACAGTTCTTTGAAAAATGTAGACTCGGGATTGCCGCAGATTACTCCTCGGCATCCTTAAACGATTCATATTCAGAAAGCTTCACAGTGTTGGACCTAAAATACAAAAGGGATTATCGGAATACTTTCAGAGTAACTACGATTCCTGTTTTTGTAACTGCTGAATATGTACCGTTGAATAAACAATTCAGATCCTATACGGGCTTGGGTGTCGGTGTGCTGTTCAGTGAGATTGTTTGGAATCAACAGATAATCAGCGATTATGATATGGAGAGCAGATTTGGCGGTGAGCATCATAATGAAAGTTATGTGTTCCCTGCATTGAGAGTATATACAGGTTTTGAACTAGGTTTCGACCAAAGTAAGAGATATTCCTATCTCGGAAGTTTTACAATGGAGCTAAGCTACACCTACATGTTTCGCGAAAAGGCTTTGTTCTCGGCAATAAAGAAGCAGTATATAGATCCTCCTGAAAGTATTGACAAAACATCTACAATACTGCCGGGATATATCGGTCTGAATATAGGAGTGACCATTAATATGGAGTAACAAAATTTCTGAATCTGTGAGGGATTCGTTAGCTTTTTAGGGATAAAAAGCGAAATCGGACAAAAGCCCAACAGATTTAAGATGATCAAACCAATGTCGTTTTAACCTATTAACTTTAAGAAGAGGTATTTATGAAAACGCAAGTAACATTTAGACATTTGAAAACCAATACCGGCTTGCAGGACGCAGCAAATGAAACAGTAAGCAGATTTGAAAAATTTTATGACGGAATAACAAGCACTGAAGTAGTGTTTACAAATGATAATGATAAAATAGTTGAATTTACGGTTCAAGTTCTGGGAAATACAATCGTAGCTAAGGAAGGTTCCGATGATTTTCATAAAAGTTTAAATGAGGCCTCGGGTAAAATAATAAGACAATTGAAAAAATGTAAGAAAAAAAATATTTCAAACTAATCATCTGTTTTCCATGTGAATCAAGTTTGTAATAATCAATAAAAGAGCCGTGAAGTTTTCCCGGCTCTTTTTTTATAATTCCCTAATTTGTTTTAATTATTTATCAAAACAAAATACTAAGAGCTCACTCCTGTCTCTATAATAGAAAATTTCACAAAATAAAGTGATGATGTAATGAAGACTCTCGAAGACGTTCAAATAATCAGACCGGAATCCATTACGGTTGCAGAGCTGATCAAATCTCCTATTCATTTGGTAAAACTTAACGGTGATATCGGAATAAACAACAAAATTATCGATAAAAACCTATACAGACCTCAATTAGCTTTGGCCGGATATGTCGGACTTTTCAGCTACAAACGTGTGCAGATATTTGGACATACAGAATATTTCTATCTTTATGGATTAGGAAAGGATAAAAGGGAAGAAGCATTCAAAACATTATGTGAGTTTTCAGTCCCTTGTATTGTGCTGACTAACAACCAAAAGCTCGACGAGGACCTGCTTAAAATTGCATCGGACAACGAAATCCCTGTTTTAACTACGCCTACAGATACGACTAAAACAATTTTTTTACTGACTGAAGTTTTGGACGACCATTTTGCCGAGCAATCTGTTGTACACGGCTCTTTTGTAGATGTTTTCGGAGTCGGCTGTTTGTTTGTCGGCAAAAGCGGAATTGGTCAAAGTGAAATAGCTCTTGATTTGGTTGAACGCGGTCACAGACTGGTTGCAGATGATGTAGTGATGTTTACTAAGAAAAAAGAAACCACATTGATGGGAACCGGCACAAACCTCGTGAAGCATTTTATGGAAATTCGAGGTCTGGGTATAATTGACATTAAGCAAATGTTTGGTGTAAGATCTATTCGTTTCCAAAAGAGACTTGAGATTGTTATCGAATTGATGAATTATGACAGCTCGCAGGAGTTTACTCGGACAGGTCTTGAAGATGAGCCGACATCAATAATGGGTTGCGAAATATCAACAGTGAAATTACCGATTTATCCGGGAAAAAACGTAACAGTGATAGCCGAAGTCATCGCTATGAACTATTTATTGAAAACTTATGGATACGATGCCGCACAAGTATTTGCCGATAATCTTTCGAAAGAAATTATCAAAAACAAAGGGAAAAAAGGCTTTATCGACAAACGGCATATAACTTATTTTCAAGCAGATGATGAGTAGTTATCCAAGGCTAATTATCATAGCAGTATTGCAAGTTTTTCTTAAAAACAGATGTTGAGTGAATAAATAAATAATAGAAAATATATTATTTCGTATAATACGAATCATATAAGAAATTATATTGAGATTAAAATTAGAAATTTATTAACAAATATATAAAACAGGAAGTTTATGAGACTAAATATCCTTCGTATCTGCATGGTAATGATTCTAATGTTTACTGCCGTCGGATTGAACGCACAGACTGCTGACAAGCATGTAAAATTCGACGTCAAACCTTCGGTCACAACTGTGAAAGCCGGTGAGGAATTCACTGTTCGCATTGTTATGGAATTTGAAGACCATTGGTATACTTATGGTATTATCGAAAAAATCAATGAGGATTTTATCGGTCCTTCTCGGACAGAGATTACAATTGAACCCACAGAAGCAGTCACATTAGTAAAAATTATCGCAGAGAAGCCAAAATCAAAATATGATGAAGGTTTCGAAATGGATATTGATTATTATAAACCTCGTGGTAGATTCGACCTGATTTTAAAAGCTGAAAAAGACCTTGATTTTTCTGTTGATAAAGTAACTACTGTTGTTTATTTGCAGCTATGTACAGATGAAAAATGTTTGGCCGGTGAAGAATACAAAACAGTTGTCGCGGCTGAAATCTATGATGCTTCAGTTACATTTGAACCGCAGGCTGAGTCTACTGATTCCGGAGAAGATGTTGCTGAGACAACTACAGAAGAAACCTCTGCCGATCAACAAGAAGAAGAAGTATTTAAAACGCAAACCCAAAAAGACCTTGACGCCGCTCGCGAAAAGGGTATATGGTACTTCATATTGTTTGCAGCCGGTTTTGGAGGAGTTTCATTGTTGATGCCTTGTGTGTTCCCGATGATCCCGATTACAGTGTCATTTTTCACTCAGAGAGCTGAAGAAAACAAAGGCGGCAGCGGATTGAAAGACGCCACTGCTTACGCACTCGGAATTATAGCGTTTTTCACAGGACTCGGATTTATTTTCTCTTTGATTTTCGGTCCCGCAGGGATTCAGGAATTTGCGAAGAATCCTTGGGTCTATCTCTTTATCGGCGGTATATTTATTATGTTTACATTCAACCTGCTCGGTGCGTTTGAGATTCAGATGCCGACCGGAATGATGAACAAATTGAACAAGAAAAGTCAGACAGGAAAAGGTATTGCCGCGGTTCTTCTTATGAGTTTGACATTCTCCTTAGCGTCATTCTCTTGTACCGGTCCTTTTGTAGGTGCGGTTCTGATGTCTGCTTCACAAGGTGAATGGTTCTATCCTATCATCGGAATGCTTTCGTTCTCAACCGTATTGGCAGCACCGTTCTTCCTGCTCGCGTTATTCCCCGCTGCTTTAACGGCAATGCCAAGAGCAGGCGCGTGGATGAACAACATCAAAATTGTTATGGCATTCATCGTATTGCCGACATCATTGTATTTCATAAGCAATGCTTTTGTAGATTTCGGAATCGGTTTCTTAACAAGAGAAGTCTTCCTGTCAATAACAGCAATGTGTATGCTCATGAATTTCTTGTATCTGCTCGGCATCTTCAAAACTGATATGGACGCACCGGTTCAACACTTAAGCGTTGCGCGTATGTTCATGGCATTAATCTTTGGTACGTTGACCTTATTCTTTATGTCCGGATTGTTCGGCAGACAACTCGGTGAACTTGAAACATTCTTGCCTCAGTCCGAAACATCTGTAGCGGTCTCAGGCGGAACAGCGTCACACGCTGAATGGTTGACGAATTATGACGAAGCACTCGTCAAAGCTAAAGCTGAAAACAAACCGATTTTCATTGATTTCACAGGCAAAAAATGTACGAATTGTAAAAAAATGGAACGTACAATTTTCCCGCAGGCTATGATTGCCGAACGTTTTGAAAAAATGATTCCCGTTAAGCTTATCACTGATATGCGCGGCGAACCGTATGAAACAAACAAGCAATTTCAGCAGGACAAGTTCAACACCGTTGAAATCCCCATGTATGTGATTGTAACTCCCGACGGCAAAGTCGTTGAAACAACAGCATTCACGTCCGATGTTCAGGAATTTGCCGATTTCTTGGATAAAGTATTGAAATAAAACTTCAATATAACAGAAAAAAAAACAGCCCCGTGATTTCTATGAATAACGGGGCTGTTCTGTTTTGATAAGATTCAAAAGAATATCAACTTCGCCGCTTGAACCCTCGCCCGAGAACTTCATGTACATTGTTCACAATGACAAATGCGTCAGGATCAATCTCTTTTATCAACTCCGTCAGTTTTGCCAACTCCTTGAGAGTTACAACCGTCATAATAACTTCTCGCTCGATATTTTTGTAGAGTCCGTGAGACATAAAAGTCGTTGCGCCTCGACTGAGGTTCTCAATAATTGTCTGAGAAATTTCCTTGTTCTTTTCACTGATTATAAACACTCCGCGTGCATAATCGAAGCCGTCAATTATTACATCAATGATACGACTCGAAAGGAAAAGAAGGAATAGGGCATACAGAGTGAGCAGCAGAGCCGGCTTGTCGGGTGACAGTCCTTTCAAACCGATTATCAACCCTGCGGCGAGAATTACAAAAAAGTCAATATACATAATTGCTTGACCGGGTTTCATTCCGTATTTCTTTTGCATAATCGCAGCGACAATGTCAGATCCGGCAGTAGTGCCTTTGTATTTGAATATTATTCCCAGACCGACACCCATTAATATGGCACCGAGAAGCACTAAAAAGAAGAAATCATTCTGTTGCAAATTTGTAATAGTCTCAAGTTCCTGCAATCTGATAAAGTTGAATCCCGGGATGTCTCCGCGGAAAAAATCAATAAAAAAAGAATTTATTGAAAACGCGTAGAATGTTCTCACACCGAAACGTTTCCCGAGAACTTTTACTCCCCAGATATACAGTGGAACGTTAAGGACCCAGATCAATAAACCCACAGGGAGTGTTTCCCCGGATAAATAATATATCGCCATAGAAAGACCGCTTACTCCTCCGGGAACAACCTGCGCGTCAACAAGGAACACGCCGATGCCGAGAGCCATAACAGCAGAGCCTAAACCGATAAATATATACTCGGTTATTGATTGTCTGTTAAATTCAATTTTTCCCATTTTGTCAATCCTCTTTTAAATATCAGCACCCAATAAATCATCAATTTCTTTGTCAAATTCATTTGACAAACCGTTATGAAGAAAGAAGATTGCTTTTATTGCAGAATAATTGACTGAAAAATCTACTATTTTTTTGTCATATTTTTAATGACTTTGTGGGGGAAGGAACTGGCTGGAAGAAGAAGCCCATTGAAGAAAGTGGGCCTCAACTAAGAAAAACAATGGATTCTTGCCTTCGGAAGGTTTCCGAAAAGCTATCTCACAAGAATATCATGTATCAGGTCAACCATATATCGCGCGGAATCCTGCGGCACAACAATTTTCCCTGAACCGGTTTGCGAATCAAATTCGTACCTGATAATTGAAAATTCCCGGAATTGTCTTTTCAGGCCAAAAATAGTGTTGATAAAATCTTGGTCGGATATATTGAAAATACTGACAACCGCACAGTTTGGAACAACCTCAATTTCTTTGTAATTCTGTGGATTAACCAATGTCTTATCACGCTGCTTCAACAGAATAATGAATTTACTCGGAGCAGATGAATAACTAAAGACAGAACCTTTAGATAAAATATCTCTTCTGAGGTTTTGCTTAGCATCAGCTTTTTCGGAGGCTGAATTATATTTAATACTGATTTGAAGAAGATTTTCTTTTAGTACAATCATGGGGAGAGTCAAGTCTGATTCTTGAGCCGTGACGGAAGTAAAATCTCCTTCAGGCGTGAACGCAGAGCGATAAACAAGCTCAATGTCCTTCTCAGCAGCATAATCAATCATCAAGGGATAGAATAATTTCAATCCGCTTACAGCGGCTTTATAGCCGTCTGAGTATGACATTTTGGGGATAGATAATGTATTTTTGACGTATTGCGGATCAGCTGTACGGAAGCCTTCCACATCTGTCCAAAATATAATTTTCTCTGCATTTAGAATGTTGGCAAGTAGCGCTGCAGTGAGATTAGAACTTTCGATTCCCATTGTCGTAATATCATTTTGCAGATTTTTTGCCACAAAACCTTGAGTAAGAACAAAACCGGATTCTTTGAGTTTCGGAATTAAATTTTCTTTAACCTTAGCAATAGTTTCATCATAAAGCGGTTTAGCTTTTCCGTGGTTTCCGTCACTGACAATAATATTTGAAGCATCGATACAATCGGGCTTGAACCCGGAATCTTGGAGAAAATGATTGACCGTGTGCAGAGCGAAAAACTCACCGAAACTGAGAATATTATCAAGAACACGCGAGCTGAGTTCACCTGTTATACTGAGACCTCTCAATAATTGGTCTATTCGCCTTGCTCCGGAGTCAATCATCTGATTTAAGCTCTCTAATATCTCCCCACTTTTCAGCAGTTCATTATTATATTTTGTATGATCATCAATGATTGAGCGAACGATCACTTTTGCTTCCGACTCTTTGCCCTTCTCTTCCAGACGCTCTGCTGATTCAAGCTTTCGCGT
>JAQIDA010000140.1 GCA_027858275.1 Candidatus Kapaibacterium sp.
CAACCTCATTATTTTCGGGATTATAGAGATTTTGCTTAATTTCAAATCTGACTTTTTCCTCGACTCCGAGTTTAGCGGTCTCATTAAGCAATTGATCGTCAGATTCCGGCAATCTGTCCTGATAATACTTATTCATTAACAACGCTGTTTCGTGAAGGCACTCGGCAGTATAATCCTGCCCGCGATAACCGCCGTCACCAAAAATACTGCCGCGATCCATTAGAGCATATTTCTTAAAAACAGTCTGCCCGTGCTCAAGAGAACCAACAGTGAAAACCGTTTTTCCGGTATTTGTGACAAACTTCGCTTTGGGCGGAGCGTCTCGGTAGGTTTGTACAGTCATGAATAAAAGTCCCGCCGCGCTAAAAATACTAAGGGCGAGCATGATTTTCCACCAGTTCTTTCGATCTAATAACGAGGACATATTCAGGCTTTCATATATATTGATGAACCATTCTTACGACAATATAACAAATATTGAGAACAATGTTTTAATTATTACATATAAGCAGATTTTTCATCAAAAGTAGTGGAGATTAATTGTCTTATATCCTGAAAGAACAGCGTGTTCACATGTTGCATTGATGGCAACTCCGGATCTGTTGCCGTTGGCTTGAGACTTTTTTCGGTCACTGAGCGGAGCCGAAGTGTCTTCGACGTTCAACAATAAGCGGATTAATGCAGGAAAGACGTCGTAAGATACTTCGGCTCCGCTCAGTGAATTTTTCTTAGGTCAACGGCATTTGGGTTGCAACCCCGTTGTGACTTGGACGGAATTGAGCTTTTGGAACAGACGTAACTTATTATTAACCAATAATATTAATAAAGAACCAAAATAAACATCATGCTCATAATCTTTTATTACAATTAAATTTTCTTTGAACGTCTAAGGAAAATCTGAGATAAAAATCTCAGTCGTAAAAGCGAATAATTTTATAATAACTAATAGGTTAAGACGACATGCCTTTGCAGCAAATTAGAAATATTGGTATCGCCGCTCACATTGACGCCGGCAAAACTACTGTCACCGAAAGAATGCTTTTCTTTACGGGAATCACTCGCAAACTCGGCGAAGTACACAACGGCGAAGCTACAATGGATTTCATGAAACAAGAACAAGAACGCGGTATTACTATTGCGTCAGCCGCTATTTCATGTGAATGGAATGATCACAATGTTAATATTATAGATACTCCCGGCCACGTTGATTTTACCGTGGAAGTTGAGCGTTCGCTTAGAGTTATAGACGGTATGGTCGCAGTTTTCTGCGCTGTTGCCGGTGTACAGCCTCAGAGCGAAACAGTCTGGAATCAGGCTGACAGATACAAAGTGCCGAGAATCGCTTTTATCAATAAAATGGATCGCGTAGGCGCTGATTTTGCCGAAGCTGTTGATTCAATGGACAAATATCTCGACGCTAATCCCGTGCCTTTCCAGTTGCCTATCGGCGCGGAAGATGAGTTCTCGGGAATTATTGATTTGATCAAAATGAAATCATTTACTTTTAGTGACTATGATCTCGGCGAAACAGATATTCCTGCTGAATACCTTGATGAAGCCGTCGATGCCAGAGCTTTTCTTGTAGAAAAACTCGCTGATTACGATGAAGAAATCATGGAATTGTTCCTCGACGAAAAAGAAATTCCTAATGAACTCGTTGCAAAAGTGGCCCGTCGAGCTACTCTTAAACTTCTTATTACTCCTGTGTTCTGCGGCTCTGCATACAAAAACAAAGGCGTTCGTCCTTTGCTTAACGCTGTTGTTGATTTCTTGCCTTCACCTATCGATGTCGGCGCAATTGTCGGTACTGATATTGATGTAGAAGAAAAAACACATTCACGGGGACCGAGTGAAAACGAACCGTTTGCGGCTTTGTCTTTCAAATTGATTCACGATCCTTATGTAGGTCAGCAGACTTTTGTCAGAGTTTATTCAGGCAAAATTGAAAGCGGGATGAAAGTATATAATTCCACAAAAGATTGCATGGAACGTGTCGGTCGCATCTTCAAAATTCACGCTAAGGATCGCGAAGAAGTTCCTTCTGCCGGCCCGGGCGACATTGTCGCGCTTATCGGTATGAAAAACACCAAAACAGGCGATACTCTTTGTGATGAAAAAAATCCCTTGTACCTTGAAAATATATTCATTCCTCCTACGGTTATCGAGCTGAAAATCGCAGCTGAAACTAAGAAGGAAGAAAAGAAACTCGGCGAATCTCTCAGAAAATTGTCTATGGAAGATCCTTCCTTCGGTATGCGTTTCGATTCGGAAACTAACGAAACGGTTATCTCAGGAATGGGCGAACTTCATTTGGAAATCATCGTTGACAGATTGAGAACAGAATTCGAAGTAAAAGCCTTAGTCGGCGAACCGTCTATCGCTTTCCGCGAAACTTTGACAGTAGCATCTGAAGCTCGTTTGAAATTTTCAAATCAGTCCGGAGGTACAGGTCAGTTTGCTCATACATTGCTT
>JAQIDA010000056.1 GCA_027858275.1 Candidatus Kapaibacterium sp.
CCCGTGACATCCTGAACCACAATCAGGTGCTCTAACCAACTGAACTATATCCGCCATTTTCAGAGACCACAAAATTAGTCATTGTTTTTGATAATCCCAAATTATTTTTAATAAATGTATGATTATTATTGAATTTACTGTTTGTGGCTAAGTTATCTCTAAAAATGTTGTTGTAGGCAAATAAAAAACAATTCTTATTTGGATAGTATGTAAAAATTTAGGAGTTTTGCTTTTCGGAAATGTGAAATATATGACAGTTAGTATATATGGCGGATTTGGACTAAAATAACATTTCATTACAATGGAGTAATTGAGAATAAAATGAGTATCAGCACTATTGCACAATCAATTTCGGAATCTGCCACACTGAAATTGAACGAAACGGCGGCTATCCTCCGAGCCAAAGGCGAACCTTTGATTCACTTAGGCGGCGGGGAACCGAAAACCAAAGCTCCGATTGACGCTATCTTAAGCGCGGCAGCCAATCTTACTTCAGGCGAAACTCGTTATGCTCCGGCTGACGGGACTATAGAAATGAAACAAGCGATTATTCGCTACACACTTGATTTCTATAAACGCAAAGTAGAACCCAAAAACATTATCGCTTCAAGCGGTGCAAAACAAGCCATAATGGTTGCTTTGCAGACCATCCTGAACCTGCAGGACGAAGTTATCTTCCCCGCTCCTTATTGGGTTAGCTATCCTGAAATGGTCAAATTATGCGGCGGCGTTCCCGTTCCCGTATATCCCGAAGACGGTACTTTTATCCCGACAATTGATGACATCAAACAGAATGTCACATCTTTGACAAAATGCGTTATTATAAACAGCCCGAACAATCCTTCCGGAGCTGTTTACCCTGAAAAATTCATCAAAGAAATCGTTCAGTTCTGCGAGAAAAAAGGCATCTATTTGATAATGGATGATATTTATCACAGATTGCTCTTCGATCGCAAAAAACCTATTAACTGCTATGATTACAGAACTGATGATTCAGAATCATCTAAATTAATCGTGATCAACGGTGTTTCCAAGCAGTATGCTATGACAGGATACAGAATTGGTTGGGCAATTGCCAGCAAAAAACTCATTGAAGTTATGACCAATATTCAGGCTCATCAGACTTCCGGACCTTCTATCGTGATGCAAAAAGCAGCGGCCGGCGCAATCAACGGCGTTCAGTCATGCGTCGAAAGCCTCAGAGCCACTTTGGAAAACAATCGCAATATCCTGATGGATCAGCTCAACGGTTTCGAAGGTGTTCGCGCTACTGCTCCTGACGGCACCTTCTATTGCTTTGCCGATTTCAGTCACTATGAAAAAGATTCTACTAAACTCGCCAATTTCCTTCTCGAAAAGGTTCGAGTCGCTGTTATGCCGGGTGTTGAATTCGGTATTGAAGGTTTCGTCAGAATCTCTACTTGCGGCAGTGTCAAAGATATTACCGAAGGTATCGAACGTATCAAGTGGGCGCTTGATTCTAATTCGCCTAATGAACTTTATATTGGTGACAGAAAATTAGTGAGGGATTGGGTATGAGCAAGTATTTAAAATTCGATACTCCGGCAGTTAAACACGCCGGTGATTTGTGCAGTATGTTCAAATTGAAAAATCACGGTCTTAGAGATTTAGATAAAGTTTTTTGGAATCTTCCTTCTGCTGCATTGTACGAAGAAGCTTCTTTCCGCGGCGAAGGCAATATGGTTTACGGCGGACCTTTTCTGGTAAACACAGGCAAATGGACTGCCAGAGCAGCCAACGATAAATATGTGGTTCAAGAAGACTCGACAGTCGATAAAATCTGGTGGGGTGAATACAACAGACCTATGAGCCCGGAAAAATTCAGCAATATTAATACTCGTTTGCTTGCGTACTTACAGGGCGAAGAACTTTTTGTTCAGGATTGCTATGTTGGCGCGGACGAAAATTATCGTATGCCTATCAGAATTATTACTGATACGGCTTGGCAGAGCCTTTTCGCTCGCAATATGTTCATTTCTCCGAAAACACAAAGTGAATTGAAAGCATTTGTTCCTGAATTTACATTGATAGCTTCTCCTTCATTCAAGGCTGATCCTATTATTGACGGAACTCGCAGCGAAACATGCCTTGCATTGAACTTCGCGGAAAAAACAGCTCTCGTTATGGGAACTAAATACGCAGGCGAAATCAAGAAATCTATGTTCACGGTTATGAACTTCCTGAAACCTCTCGAAAACGTTATGGCGATGCACTGCTCGGCCAACGTTGGTAAAGAAAAGAACGATGCCGCTTTGTTCTTCGGACTCAGCGGAACGGGTAAAACCACTTTGTCAGCCGATCCGAAACGTAATTTGATTGGTGATGATGAGCACGGTTGGAGCGACGAAGGCGTTTTCAATTTCGAAAACGGTTGCTACGCTAAAGTTATCCGTCTGTCTGCCGAAGCTGAACCGGAAATCTTTGATTGTACTCGCAGATTCGGTACTATCTTGGAAAACGTTGTATATGATCCCGCTTCACGTCGTATTGATTTGGACGACGAATCATTGACTGAGAACACTCGCGCTTCATATCCTTTGGATTTCATTCCGAATGCCGTTCCCGAGAAAAGAGTGGACTCTCATCCTGAGAACGTTATCTTCTTGACTTGCGATGCAACGGGCGTATTGCCTCCAATAGCTCGCTTGGATATGGATCACGCTATGTATCACTTCATCAGCGGTTATACTTCGAAAATAGCGGGGACTGAAATAGGTCTCGGTATTGAACCGGAAATCGCTTTCAGCGCATGCTTCGGAGCTCCGTTCATGGTTCACCATCCCTTCTTCTATGCAAAATTGTTGCGTCAGAAAATGGAAAAACACAACTCACGCTGCTGGCTGGTTAATACCGGTTGGGTAGGCGGCAAATTCGGTGTCGGCAAACGTATTTCTATTCGCCACACACGTAATATGCTCAACGCCGCTCTCGAAGGCAAGCTTGATAATGTTGAATACAGAACAGATCCATTATTCGGATTCGAATGCCCGGTTACATGTCCGGACGTTCCTCAGGATGTTCTCGAGCCGTCAAACGCTTGGGGCAACAAAGAAGAATACCGGTCGAAATACGATGCCCTCGCGTCATTGTATATCGAAAACTTCAAACAGTATCTCAAAGGTGTTACTGACGACGTTATCGCCGCCGGACCGAAACGTTATAGGGATATTAAATAATCAATCAGAAATAATCAATTAGCAAGAGGTTGTCTCATAAAAGCAAAAACAATCACAAGGAATCTTAATCACAACTAAAAAAATCTCGGATTTTGAGTTATAGAACATCAAAATCCGAGATTTTTTATATAGAGAGTATAAATAGCATTTTTGGACGTACATTCCGATGATATTCGAATTATTTGTAGCAGTATTTTTTCAAGTTATG
>JAQIDA010000082.1 GCA_027858275.1 Candidatus Kapaibacterium sp.
GTCCTTGGGATAAAGAGCAAACAAATGAATCAATATCTCAACTGTAAATTGAAGAAACTTATGAAATGATTGAGGCAATCAACAATCATGACGACGAGGAGTTTTCAAAAGAACTTGGAGATGTTTTTCTTCATGTGATTATGCACAGCGTAATGGCTGAAGAGCGCGGCGCATTCAATAATATAGACGTACTCAAGAAGATAAAAGAAAAACTCGTGTATCGACAGCCTCACGTATTTGCCGCCGTTCACGTGAACGGCGAAAAAGATGTGATGCGCAATTGGGAAAATCTGAAGATGAAGGAAGTTCGCACTTACATCCTCGAGGGTGTTCCTCAACATCTGCCTGCACTCATCCGAGCGGAACGTATGCAATTCAAAGCCTCGAAAGTCGGTTTCGATTGGGATAACCGTGAAGGTGTATGGGATAAAATTCGTGAAGAGCTGGAAGAATTCAAACAGGAACTCGACAATAACAACAAAGAAAAAGCAGCACAAGAACTGGGCGATATTATCTTCGCTATAGTCAACGCGGCAAGATTTGAAGGTATTGAACCCGAAGCAGCCCTTCAATTAACGAACAATAAATTCAAAAAAAGATTCATGTTCATAGAACTCCAAGCCCGCAAGCAGAATAAGATGCTCTCGGATATGACTTTGGAAGAAATGGATAAATATTGGGACGAGGCCAAAGAGTTGGAAAATAAATGATGTTTACTAACTGCAAATAAAAAAAAGCCTTGTGATCTAATCACAAGGCTTTTCTGTGTGCGGAAGGGGGGACTTGAACCCCCACGCCCAACGAGGCACTACCCCCTCAAGATAGCGTGTCTACCATTTCACCACTTCCGCTCTGAAGGAATACAAACATAAGGGGAATCTCGGATATATCCAAATTGTTTTTGATCTTTTATGTTTTTTTAAATGAGCCAAAACACGATCTTTACATGTTAGAAACAGCACAATCTGAAACTCAAGAATATCAACTAATTTCCATTTATAAAAATATATGTTGGTAAATCCCAAAATGATAGTTATTTTTGTCTCTTCTTAAATGGTGCCTTGGCCGAGTGGTTAGGCAACGGTCTGCAAAACCGTGTACATTGGTTCGAATCCGATAGGCACCTCATCTAAAGTTTTGGGAATTAATCAACGGGACACAAAATGGCAGGCTCAACATCAGATTTAAGGAACGGGGCAATATTAAAATACAACAATGTATTATGCACTGTTTTAGATTATGAACACCGCACTCCCGGCAAAGGCCCGGCAAGTTATCAGGCTAAACTTCGCAATTTGCAGACAGGCAAATTAATCGAAGCGCGCTTCCGCAGCGGTGAGTCAATTGATTTTGTCAGAGTTGAAAGACATCCATACGAGTATCTTTACAAAGACGGTGAAGATTATATCTTTATGGACATGAACAATTTTGATCAGATTCCTTTGAACTCTGAAATGGTCGGCGATGAAATGAAATTGATCAAAGAAAATCAGCAGGTTGATTTGCTTTTTGTTGATGAAAATGTTCTTTCCTGCGAAGTTCCTGCTGCCGTAACTTTGAGAATTACTCATACAGAACCGGGTTTCAAAGGTGATACAGCCACTAACGTAATGAAACCGGCAACTGTTGAAACCGGCGCCACGGTTCAGGTTCCTTTGTTCATAAACGAAGGTGACTTAATTAAGATTAATACAAAAACAGCTTCTTACTCTGAAAGAGTAAATGAATAATGATTTAATAGTTTGGTTAAAATGCGTGATTTTTGTAATTTTTGTAAGTTATGAAAAGCACGCTTTTTTTTTGCTAAAAATTCCACAAATAACGGAGTCTAAATGGATCTGAAATATTTCGAAAAAATAGTCAAAATCTTCGACGACAGCTCAGCTTCTGAGTTTTCTATTGAAGAAGAAGGTCTGAAAATTTATATTAGCGCAAAGCTCGATGAGGCGGAATATCCGCAACAAGTTCCGGCTTATGCTCCGCCTATGCCACAGCATTTGGCCGCACCTGCTCCGGCAGCGGCTCCGATTCAACAGGCAACCCCTGCAGCTGAAGCGACTCCGTCGGATAATGCCTTGGACGGAACAGTGGAAATCACGACTCCGATGGTAGGCACATTCTATGCCGCTCCGTCTCCTGAAGCCGGTCCATACGTAAAAGTCGGCTCACATATTTCAGTCGGTGACACGGTATGTATCGTTGAAGCTATGAAACTGATGAATGAAATTGAAAGCGAAGTCAGCGGTACTATTGTTAAAATCGTCGGCGAAAACGGAAAACCGGTTGAATTCGGGCAATTGTTATTTATAG
>JAQIDA010000157.1 GCA_027858275.1 Candidatus Kapaibacterium sp.
GCCTATATTACATACGTAAATGACTATAAAATGAAAGCGAGACAAGGCAATGGAAAAAAGAATGACGGCATTACAAATGATCTTAGCTTCGAAGAAGCCTTATGTCCTACGTTCTATTCGCTTTAATCCGCCTAAATCCAGGGCCGGCAAGCTCGCCAAATTCCCACATTATCAAACAGACGCACCTATCTAATTTTGGCCTTCGGACACCTTTCTCTTAGCATAACAACAGACAAATAACAGAACGATTTTTCAGAATGATTTCTTTAAGGAAATCCTTGTTTTTAATAGTTGTTAATATCCGGAGATTCCTTATAATTGACTATAATTTGAATTCCCTGATTTGGGGAATATTTCAGATTAAATAAATGACAATAATTTAAAACATACAACATTATTAAATTTAAATCGGAGACCGAAAATTATGACAAAAGATTTTTTAAGCGTACTGGATTTTTCATCGGAAGAGTTGCTTAAAACATTGAAACTCGCAAAAGAAATAAAAGCACACCCGGGCGATTATTCCGATGCTCTCAAAGGCAAAACTCTTGCTTTGATATTTGAAAAACCGTCACTGAGAACAAGAACAAGCTTTGATATTGGTATCCAGCAGTTCGGCGGATATTCACTTTATCTTTCTCCTGCTGAAATCAGCTTAGGCAAACGCGAATCTGTATATGATATAACAAAGGTGTTGGAGCGCATGGTGCAGGGCATCATGATAAGGACATTCGGTCACAATATCGCCGTTGAAATGGCGGAACACGCGAATATTCCGATCATCAACGGTTTGACTGATTATACTCACCCCTGCCAAGCAATGGCTGACTTCCTGACCATTCACGAAATCAAGGGCGAGCTCAAAGGATTGAATGTTGCTTATATCGGTGACGGTAACAATGTAACTCATTCGTTGATGTTTGCCGCAGCGAGATTCGGCGTTAATATGACAGTCGCTTCTCCTCTCGGATTCGAACCTAACGCCAGAGCTGTACTTTTAGCCAAGCAAGAAGCTAAAAAAACAGGCGCGAAAATAAATATAATCGAAGATCCTTGGGAAGCTTCTAAAAACACAGACGTAATCTTCACTGACACATGGACTTCCATGGGACAGGAAGAAGAAGCGGCAATGAGAAGAAAAGTATTTTCCAAATATCAGGTGAACGACGCTATGATGGCAAACGCTGACAACGACGCTTTGTTCCTGCATTGCCTGCCTGCTCACCGCGGCGAAGAAGTTACTGACAGCGTTATAGATTCAAAAGCATCTGTCGTATTCCAAGAAGCGGAAAACAGACTGCACGCTCAGAAAGCAATCATGTATCAATTGATGAAATAAAGAGGTTCATTGTGACCAAAAAAGCATTAATCGCCGTCGGGGGGAACTCTTTGATCAGAGCCGGCGAACGCGGAACATTAGACGAACAAATGGCAAACGCGAAAGCGACCGCTAAAAGTATAGCCAAAATGATTAAACTCGGTTGGGAAGTTGTCGTTACTCACGGGAACGGACCGCAAGCCGGGGCGGCATTGATTCGCTCCGAACGCGCAAAGGCTGAAGTTTATACACATACACTTGATATGTGTGTGGCAACGACACAAAGCGAGATAGGATATATTCTCCAAAAAGCTCTTAGATATGAGCTGAAGGAACTCGGAATCGACAAACAGGTAACTTGCGTTCCCACAATGGTGGAAGTAGACGAGAACGATCCTGCTTATCAAAAACCGGCAAAACCAATCGGACCGTTTTATACTAAAAAAGAAGCACAAGCAAAGGAAAGATCTTTGGGCTGGGATATTGTGGAAGATTCATCGAGAGGTTACCGCAGAGTGGTTGCCTCGCCCGAACCAAAGAAGATTGTCGAATTTGATATAATCAAAAGTGTTATCGACATGGGAATTGTGACCATCGCTCTCGGCGGCGGCGGAGTTCCGATTGTCAGAAAAGACGGAGAGATCATTGGTTCGGAAGCCGTGATCGATAAAGATCGTTCATCTGCTCTGCTGGCCGGCTTGCTCGATGTTGATTTATTTATCATCAGTACCGACGCTGATCGTGCGTATCTGAATTTCAAGAAGAAAAATGAAACAGGCTTGGATGAAGTTCAAGTCGATCAGATGCAAAAGTATTTTGAAGAAGGGCATTTTGCTCCCGGCAGTATGGGACCAAAAGTAGAATCGTCGATCAGGTTTATTCGAAACGGCGGCAAGCATTGTATCATTACTACCTACGAACATCTTATGGATGCTCTTGAAGGAAAAGCGGGAACGCATTTGATACCTTAGGAAAATATATAGTACGCCGGGCGAGCACACAGGCATCGCCCCTACAACAATTGAACATAGTAAATCATTAACAATAAATTGAGGCTGAAATGTATTTGAAACACATTGTCGAATCCCAACAATTTACTCTGCCGATCCTAAAAGAACTGTTTGATCGGGCCGATCAGATGAATAAAGTTCTGGCACGCGGAGGCACTCGTGATTACGACCGTAAAATAATGTCTACATTGTTTTACCAACCCTCCACTCGCACTCGTTTTTCATTTGAATCTGCCATGCTCAGACTCGGCGGAAATGTCTTGTCTACTGAACAAGCAGATGCTTTTTCATCCGAAATCAAGGGCGAGATGCTTGAAGATACTATCCGTATAATCGGCAATTACTGCGATGTGATAGTTCTTAGACATCATGAAGAAGGGGGAGCCAAGCGCGCCGCGGCTGTTTCTTCCGTTCCGATTATAAACGCCGGCGACGGCGCAGGCGGTCAGCATCCTACTCAGGCATTGCTTGAAATGTACACTATATATGATGAGTGCAAGACTCTTAACGGTTTGTCTGTCGCATTTATCGGACAATTGGACGACGGGCGAACAGTTCGTTCTTTGGCGTATCTGCTCAGTAAATTCGAACGAGTGAAATTGTACTTTATCGCTCCGGACGAAATGCAAATTAAACCGGACATATTGGATCATCTCGAAGAAAACGGTATTGCCTATCAATTATCGTCGAGTATGGAAGATATTGTCAACAAAGTTGATGTGGTCTATCAGACAAGAATCAGCGAAGAGCGCTCAGCAGGCACGGATATCGATCCGTCAATCTACTATTTGGATACTAACGTGCTTCAAAAAATGAAATATAATTCAATCATCATGCATCCCATGCCTAAGTCAATCGAGATCAGCTCCGCTGTGGACAGCGATCCGAGAGCGGCTTATTTCCGTCAGAGCGCCAACGGTATTTGTGTGCGCATGGCTTTGTTGTCGATGATCTTTGAAAAGGATTGATTAATACAAACCTTCGGAAGGTAAAGAAACCTTCCGAAGGTACGATTTGGGCAGGAAGATAAGAACCACTCCGCCCTACGGACACCCCTCCTTGGAAAAGGAAGAGGAGTTTGTAAAAAGGACACACCTTCCGAAGGTTTCTTTACCTTCGGAAGGTTTTCGGGAAAAGTACAACAGAAAAATAATAATGTATTTTTACATAAATCAACACAAGGAATACTATGAATACCAAAGAGTTTATCGAAATTGAAAATGAGTACGGCGCGCATAACTATCATCCGCTCGACGTTGTTATTAAAGAAGCAAAAGGCGTTTGGGTAACCGACGTCGAAGGCAATAAATTTATGGATTGCCTCGCAGCTTACTCTGCTGTTAATCAGGGGCATTGCCATCCTAAAATCATGGCAGCATTCGTTGAACAGGCAAAACACGTAACTTTGACAAGCCGCGCTTTCCGCAACGATCAGCTGCCTTTGCTCTATAAAGAATTGCATGATCTGACCGGCTACGAAATGACATTGCCGATGAATTCAGGCGCCGAAGCTGTTGAAACTGCTGTCAAAACTGCCAGAAAATGGGGCTATCAGGTAAAAGGAATCGCAAAAAACAAAGCTGAAATTATCGTCGCTTCCGACAACTTCCACGGTAGAACTACTACTATCGTCAGCTTCTCGACAGACGAGAATGCTCGTGCAGATTTCGGCCCTTACACACCCGGCTTCCCAATTGTGAAATATGGCGATATTGATGATCTCAAAGCAAAGATCAACGAAAACACTGCTGCTATTATGCTCGAACCGATTCAGGGCGAAGCCGGCATCGTAGTTCCTCCGGCCGGATACCTCAAAGCCGTTGAAAAACTTTGCAAAGAAAACAATATCCTCTTTATTTGCGATGAAATTCAATCAGGACTCGGCAGAAGCGGCCGATTGTTCGCTTATTACTATGAAGATGTCAGACCTGATATTGTTATAATCGGCAAAGCTCTTTCCGGCGGTTTCTATCCCGTTTCCGCAGTGCTTTCAAGCAAAGCGATCCTCGGCGTATTCAAACCCGGAGAACACGGTTCCACATTCGGCGGGAATCCTTTGGCAGCAGCAGTAGCTCGTAAATCTCTCCAAGTTATCGTTGAAGAAAAACTCGTGGAAAAATCAGCTGAAAACGGCGAATATTTCATGGACAAACTTCGCGCTATCGACAGTCCTCACATCACTGAAGTTCGCGGTCGCGGTCTCTGGATCGGTTTCGTACTCGACACAAAAGCTCGTCCATATTGCGAAAACTTGATGACAGAAGGCATCCTTTGCAAAGAAACACACGAAAACATTATTCGCTTCGCACCTCCGCTCACTATTACTAAAGAAGAAATCGACTGGGCAGTTGAGCGTATCGAAAAAGTAGTAAAAGCATTAGATTGATCTTAGCATCAGACAAAGCTTAGGACAATAGAACAGAATCATATACACCTGAATTACAGCAAGGGGTTTCTGCCCCTTGTTGTTATAAGGTAAAAGACCAACATAATCAAAGGCGAGGGAATATAAGAACGACATAAGACGGTGACACAAGGCTAAATTTTTCTCAAACAGAAGACAGATCAAATTAAATATAATTTTCGCTAAACAAACGATTTCATACAATCGTCTGCGGAAAATGATTTCATAACGATTTAATTTTCAAGGAGAAACAATGAAAGACGGTAAAACAACAATTATCATTATCGGAGCCGCAGGGCGCGATTTTCACAATTTTAATACTATGTATCGTAAATGCCCGAACTCAAATGTCGTAGCGTTTACCGCTGCGCAAATTCCTGATATTGACGGAAGAAAGTACCCCGCTGAACTTGCCGGAGAGTACTACCCGGACGGCATCCCGATTTATGCCGAAGAAGAACTCCCCGTTCTTATTGAAAAATTCCAAGTTGATGAATGTATGCTCTCATACAGCGATTTGCCTTATGAAAAAGTAATGGAAATTGGCTCGTTGGTTATGGCTTGCGGAGCGAAATTCTCTATGGCAGGCGCTGCTCCGACTATGATCAAATCTACTAAACCTCTTATTTCTATCACGGCTGTTCGTACGGGTTGCGGCAAAAGCCAGACTACACGTCAGATTGTTCGCACTTTAATTGCGGCAGGCAAAAAAGTTGCTTCTATTCGTCATCCGATGCCCTACGGCGATTTGGTTGCTCAGAAAGTGCAACGCTTCGAAAATTTGGAAGACATTATTACTCCTAAATGTAATATCGTGGAACTGGAAGAGTACGAACCTCATATCGCTATGGGAAGTATCATCTATGCCGGCGTGGACTATGAGGCAATTCTCCGTGAAGCAGAAAAAGAAGCCGATGTTATTATTTGGGACGGCGGGAATAATGATATGTCATTCTACAAACCGGATCTCTCTGTTGTTGTGGCCGATCCGCTTCGCCCGGGTGACGAAGTAGGCTACTATCCGAGTGAAGTTAATCTGCGTCTTGCCGACGTTGTTGTGATCAACAAAATTGACTCAGCTTATCCGGAAGATATGGATATAGTCATGCAGAATGTTCGCGCTCTCAATCCGGAAGCACAGATCGTGCTGGCGGCATCGTCAATTAAAGTCTCAGATCCGGATATAATCAAAGGCAAAAGAGTGCTTGTTGTGGAAGACGGCCCGACTCTTACTCACGGTGAAATGGAGTATGGCGCCGGTACGGTTGCCGCTCGTCGTTTCGGAGCAATTGAATATATCGATCCGAGACCGTATACAGTTGGTAAGTTGACTGAAACATTTGAGAAATATCCCGAAATCGGCGTTCTTCTTCCGGCCATGGGCTACGGCGATCAGCAAATGAAAGATCTCGAAACAACTATCAACAACACAAAATGCGACTCGGTTGTGATCGGCACTCCGATTGACCTCGGTCGTTTTATCAATATCAAACATCCGTCCACCAGAGTTTATTACGAACTCGCGGAAGTATCAGAACCTAACTTGGCAATGATTATTAAAGATAAGTTCAATATTGGGTAATTAGTAGGGATTTTGTATTTGATGGGCTCCACTTTCTTCAGTGGGGTCCATCTTCTTTTAACACGAGTGCCGAGATTGACTCCACCTAAGAAGGTTGAGCCCATCGAAGAGTAAGAGCGGAATTCTCAGAAAGTATAAGACAAATTTAGCCCGAATATCTCAATAGAACTATGCCGGGTTAAAATTAGGTTGCTTTCAAAATTAAAAACAAATCCGTTATAACCAAATCCTAATCTGGAAATCCCGGAAATCCCGTGATCATCATTTTCTTGCAGCCCTGAATGTTTGCCAAAAAAATGGGTCATTCCTACTCCAACATCAAAAACAAATAAGTATCCGGTGTCACTATAGTGCCCCCCAAAGCTTTTTCCAAACATATAATTTATAATCCAACCACTAGTTGATTTACTAAAACCCTTCATGATATCAAGCTCAATAAAAGAAGGATAAATCGTTGACTCCTTTTCGTGAAACATTGCGGCAATTTTGATATAAGATCCGGTAGTAGTTTCGTCATCATATTCGGAGTCCGGTAAATCCATTGCTG
>JAQIDA010000232.1 GCA_027858275.1 Candidatus Kapaibacterium sp.
ATTAAAGATAACGCGAATATTCTTTTTCCCGGCTTACAGATTGAAGACTCAAACACTTTCCGAGTGACTCGCGACGCGGATATAGAAATTGCCGACGATGAAGCTGAAGATCTTCTCAAAGAAATTGCCGAGCAAATAATTCAAAGAAGATGGGGCACCGCGCCCGTCAAACTTGAAGTAAGTGAAAATATGCCCGATTATCTGCTGAGAATGCTCTTAGACGCTCTGGAATTGGAGGAGAATGATCTATATATTCACGATCGTCCCCTAAAATTGCCCGATTTTATGCAATTAGTCGATTTAGATATCCGACATCTGAAAGATACTCCGTTTCAGACAAGAATACTGCCTGAATTGATAAAAGAAAATATGTCTATCTTCAACGCTGTAAAGAAGAAGGACTTGCTTGTTCATCATCCCTTTGATTCATTCACAAACAGTGTCCTGAACTTCCTCAAGTCCGCTTCGGTCGATCCTGACGTGATCGCGATCAAGATAACTTTATATCGTACCGGTTCAAATTCTCCCATAGTGAAAGCCCTGATGAAGGCCGCGGAAAACGGCAAAGAAGTAACGGCCTTTGTCGAGCTGAAAGCTCGATTCGATGAAGAAAACAATATGTCTTGGGCAAGGGAACTTGAGCACATGGGAGTACATGTCATCTACGGAGTGCTCGGTTTGAAAACTCATTGCAAAATTGCAGTTGTTGTAAGACGTGAGAACAAGAGGTTGAATACTTATCTGCATCTGTCAACAGGCAACTATAATTATACTACATCACAGATTTATACTGATATCGGACTGTTCACTACAGACGAGTTGATGGTCGAAGACGCGATCAATTTGTTCAATTATCTCACCGGATATTCCAACCATAAAAACTGGAATCGTTTTCTTGTAGCCCCGATTAATATGCGAGAGCAGATAATCCAATCGATTAACCGAGAAGCGGAACTGCACACAGAAAAGAATCCGGGGATGATCTTCGCGAAAATGAACTCTCTCGCTCATGCCGAAGTCATCCGAGCATTATACAAAGCATCGCAAAAGGGTGTTAAAATCAAGCTTTTGGTTCGAGGTATATGTTGTTTAAAACCGGGAATGCCCGGGGTCAGCGACAATATTGAAGTCAGAAGTGTTATCGGACGATTCTTGGAACACAGCAGAATATTTTATTTCAAAGCCGGCGGTAAAGATGAGTACTATCTCTCCAGTGCCGATTGGATGACTCGCAATCTTCATAAAAGAGTTGAATTAGCATTCCCGATTCTATCAAAAAATCTCCGGAAACAGCTCGGCGAGCTTTTGAATACATATTGGGATGACAACAGTAAATCATGGGAATTGAGCGAGGACGGTAGCTATAAGTTGCTGCAAATAACAAAAGACAGCAAGAAATTATCCGCCCAAGAATATCTGTTGCGCAAAACGATAAAATCCAAAAAAAAGAAAAAACACGGATTTATTCCTTATTAATAACGAAAATAATTAGATTTAATAAATACTCATTGAAAGAATACAATGCTAATTAAGAAAACATTGATTGTGTTTGTCTCGCTTATTGTATTTGTAAGCACGGCATATAACACAGAGGCCAAAAAAGAAGAATCCGGCAAAATTATCAAAATTGACAACTGCCTCAGAGCAGGTGATTTCAGCCCTATTTATCCGATTTTTAGCGAATTTGAAAACACTAAAAACAACAAATTTGAACTGAGAGACCTTCTAAAGGCAAATTATATTGATATCATTAAAGTAACTCCGAACGCCGATGATGAGCTGAAATTTGAAGATCAAACATTTAAATGGACGGCTGTTGAAGCTGATGACGGCAAATTCAAAGAGCAATCCGATGAAGCATTTGACAAAATCGTATACTATGCCGCATATTTCAATACTGACAGATTCACAAAAGCAACTATAAAAGTCAGTTCACATCACCTGTTCGAAGTTTATCTCGACGGTGAAATGATCAGCTCCAAATACTCCGTAGATACGAAGAAAAAAGACAAAGGCAAGGCCTCAAAATCAATAGAAACTGAACTCGGCAAACATAGATTGATAATCAAAGTATTATATTCCGGCAAATGCGATTTAAAAAGATTTATCTCCGCTGAGATCAAGCTTGATGAAGAGTTTGAAAATGCTGATCTTTCTATATCGATTTCACCCGAAAGAATCATGAAAGTACAGGATATCTACACAGGAACAAAAATCAGTTCCGCGCGGATTTCCCCTGAAGGCAGTATGACAATGCTGCGTTTCAAACGCTGGTTGCCCGAAGACAAATCAGAAACATGGACTGAAATCAGAAATATTGCAAGCGGGAAAACGATTAAATCCTTCCGCCGATCCAATGTTCGCTCTCTGACATGGGGAAACGACGACAAAACAATCATGTATAAAGTTTCTTCAGGCAAAAAACAAAGTCTCTTCCTGTTCAATATAGAGACCAACATCGAAACTCCCGTACTTGAAAATATGGATAAGCTCGGAGCTTGCTATCTCTCGCCCGACAACAGTTTCGTCGTATACTCAATCAAACTAAAAGCCGACGATGAGACCGGTGCAATGCTGCGCACTTATGGTATGCAGGACAGATGGCCGGGATTCCGCGACCGAAATTTCTTATACAAAGTTGATATTGCTTCCGGTCAGAAACGCCAACTCACTTTTGGAAGACAATCAACAGATATTCACGACATCAGCCCCGACAGCAAAAGAATACTTTTTTCGACAAGCACACCCGATTATATTGAGCGTCCCTTCGACAAGCAGGACATGTTCATTCTCACTATCGACAATATGAAGCTCGAAACATTATGGGAAAACAAACGATTCTCAGTCTCTGCCTCATTTTCTCCCGACGGCAAACAATTGCTGCTCACAGGCGGACCTTCGGCATTTGGCAAAACCGGAGAGAATATCGGCTCGCAAAAAATCGCCAACAACTACGATATGCAGTTGTATATCTATGATTTGGCAAGCAAAAAAGCAAGCCCGATTACTAAAAAATTCAATCCTTCTGTAAAGGGCTCGTTTTGGAGTCCGGTCGATAATAATATTTATATTCTCGGACAGGATGAGACATATTACAGATTGTTCAAATATGCCGTTCTCAGCCAAACAATGTCCGGTATTGAATCAGGAGCCGATGTTTGCGGCAGTTTCTCCGTTGCCGCAAAAAAACTCGCCGCATGTTATACCGGAGTGTCAATGACATCTCCACGCAAAGCTTTCAGCATTGACCTTACAAACAATCAATTTAAAATCATAGCTGATCCGGAAAAAGAAACTTATAAAAACGTAAAATTCGGACAGACAGAAAATTGGGACTTCAAAAACAAAGACGGAGTAAGAATCGAAGGCCGAGTTTATTATCCGCCCAATTACGATAAATCTAAAAAATACCCACTAATAGTATACTACTACGGCGGCACATCGCCTGTCAGCCGCAGTTTCGGCGGACGCTACCCATTCAATATCTATACTGCCAACGGATATATCGTATACGTACTTCAGCCGAGCGGCGCCACCGGATTCGGTCAGGAATTCTCCGCTGCGCACGTGAACAATTGGGGACTGACAGTCGCCGACGAAATCATCAAAGGTACAAAAGAATTTCTCGCTGCTCACCAGTCGGCAGACCCGACAAAAGTCGGATGTATAGGAGCGTCTTACGGAGGATTCATGACAATGCTGCTTCAAACCCGAACGGATATTTACGCCGCCGCAATCTCACATGCAGGTATCAGCTCAATCTCAAGTTATTGGGGAGAAGGCTGGTGGGGATACGCATACAGCGCAGAAGCTTCAGCAGACAGTTACCCCTGGAACAACCGCAAACTCTATGTCGATCAAAGCCCCTTGTTCAATGCCGACAAAGTGAAAACACCGATCATGCTCCTTCACGGCACGGCCGATACAAATGTTCCGATAGGGGAGAGTCTCCAATTCTACGCTGCCCTGAAAATCCTCGGCAAAGAAGTAGAATTAATCAGAATAAACGGCTCTGACCATCTCGTAGTCAAGCACAGCCAACGCATAGAATGGCACAACACTATTATTGCATGGTTCGGCAAGTGGCTAAAGGAATCCCCCGCGAGATGGGATAACTTGTATCCCGAAAAAAATTATTGATATTAGTTGTTTCTAAATAAAAAATCCCGATTCCGTAAAACAGAATCGGGATTTTTATATAATTCCGGCAAGCTTTTATTTCTCCTGACAAACTTCCATCAATACGCTGTTTGTGGACTTAGGATGCAAAAACGCGATAAGCATATCATGCGCTCCCGGTACAGCTTCTTCGTTAATAAGTTTAATATCCTGTCCTCTCAGGCGATCAAGTTCATTGTTTACGTCGTCAGATTGAAAAGCGATATGGTGGATACCTTCACCTTTTTTTGCGAGGAATTTTGCGATAGGAGAGGAATCGTCAGTAGGAGCGGTGAGTTCTACCAACACGTCGCCGACTTTGAATGAGGCTACGCTGACCTTCTGCTTTTCCACCACTTCTTTGTGAACTGATTCAAATCCAAAAATTTTCTTGAATGTTTCGATGCTTGCGTCAAGGTCTTTGACCGCTATTCCGATGTGATTGATTGATTTTAACATAGATTATGATTCTTTTCCGGGCTGTTGTACAATTACACTGTATCTTCATTATTTTTCGTCAAATTATAGTATGCTTCGGCACGCTTGAGGTCTTCAGGAGAATTAATGCCCTGCAACTCGTCGAAAGTTGCTCCGGCAAAGGCTCTGACTGTCGCGCCCTTATCTCTTAGGATTGAAATTATATCAGTGAGATAGTACTCGCCCTGAGCATTCGAGTTAGACACTTGTTTCAGCGAACTAAAAAGTTTCTCCGCCGACAAAACATACACGCCGCTGTTTATCTCTTTTACAAGTTTTTCCTCTTCAGAAGCATCCTTCTGCTCAGTAATTTTAGTAAATGCTCCGTCCTTGTCTCGGACAATTCGCCCGTAACCTGCCGGATCATCAACAATAGTCGATAGTACGGATACATCTGCGGCAGCTGCGGTATGAGTCTCAATAAATTTTTCGAGCGTCGCCGCTGTCAGTAAAGGAACATCTCCGCAAAGTATCAGCACATTTCCGGCAAAATTTCTGAGTAGAGACTCAGCCTGATCCACGGCGTGACCCGTTCCGAGTTGTTCATTCTGTACGGCAAACTCAATGTTGTTATAATTCGCGGACAAATATTCAATAACCGCTTCTTTTTTATATCCGACCACTGCGATATCGAGATCACTCCCGAGGCGACGAGTCATATCCGCAACGTGTCCTATCAAAGGTTTGCCTGCAAGTTCTGCCATAACTTTGGCCATGGAAGGATTTTTCATTCTTGTGCCTTTTCCGGCTGCAAGAATCACTGTAGATAGCTTCTGCTTATCACTGTTCATTTTTATCGATTTGCCTATTTAGATTTGCTTCATTAGTTTGAACGGTTCAGTCGAATGTGAAATTTCTTTGATATTATTTTTATCATCGACCATTACAAGAGTCGGCTTGTATGTTTCCATTTCTTTATCGGTCATATTGCAATAGCTGATGATAATAATTTCATCGCCGATTTCGCCTTTGCGAGCCACTGCTCCGTTGAGACAGAACACCCTGCTGCCGCGATCACCGGGAATGAGATAAGTTTCAAAACGCTCACCGTTATTGATATTAACGATAGATACTTTCTCATAGGGGAGCATATCAGCCTTTTCCATTATGTCGGCATCCACCGTGAAACTGCCTTCATAATAGAGATTTGAGTCCGTAACTCGGGCTCTGTGTATTTTAGATTTCAGCATTATTCTCTGCATTATTCAATTCTCCGATTGAAAAACTTGTTGTTTTGGCGTATTGTTCAATTATATCGAACATTACTCCAAACCGAAAATTACGATATTTTTTATTCAGCATCAAACAAGTTTTTGAAAAACATATTTTGTTTTTGTATTATTATCAGATACTATATGGATTTAGACGTATCTCTAGAGATAGTAGTATCTAGTTTTTTTACTTTGAATTTAAACTTTCGGAAAAGATAATCTTTTTATTATGTGAATATGATAAATAATGATAAATTGCAGAAACGAGTCAGCTGACAAAGGAGTCCGCTTTTCTCTGTTTTCAAGCTCCGATCAGATCATTTTGAAATACTAATAATTGACATACAATACAAGGATTACCATGAAAAAGTTGATACTGCTTGCCGCGATTATCGTTCTCGCTTTCAACAGCCTTTCTGCCCAAACGATGAGAGAAGTGGCGGTAATTGACGTTAACCCCCAAAAACTCATGGAACAACATAACGATTATTACACAGAATTTTTCACTTCACGAAAAAGAACTATCTGCAAATATCATTGTATTGATCTAAAAGACGTGGTAAAACCCTACACGACAAAACTCAGCAAGTTCGAATTAAAAAATCTGATTGTTGTCGCCGAATCTTTCTCGGGTGATCAGATCACGGCCTCCTTTGCCGATTTCAACAAAGACATTGTGTATGTTCCCCCTGTTCTTTTATTTGACGACGTCAGAGATGATGTTGAAGACACGGTGTTTTTTTTTGACAAGGAAGGCGAAGTAGGGACAGTAGATCTTAGTGGATTAGATGCCGAATTGAGAAAAATCAGACTTAGAAGTATCCATATGCAAATCAAAAATATCTCATCAGCGGAAAAATCGAGATTGTTCACTGACAGAGCCCTGATCTTTCCACAAGACAAATCAACCTCTCGCTGGATCGGCAACGTTAAATATTTGAGATTGTTTGTAGTTAAAAAGAGAGAAATCATCGAAACAGAGGAAGTAGAAACCGAAGAAGTCAAAACTGAGGAAGTAGAGGTCGAAGAAGTCAAAACTGACAAAGAGACAAATTGATCCTGTTCAGATCCTTCCGGGTCTAACGTATCCGCTTACCAATCCAAATTATTTCCTGTTCAACCGTGGGGTTAACCCCACGGTTGCCGGCAAGGAATATTTTCCCTTTGAATATATCATACAATTCACTATATTCAATTAATCAGATCGCAAAAACATCATTGTAGTCGAATTAGACCTATCATAGGGGTAATAATTCGAGTAAGCACTAAAAATAATTAGCTGCTTAAAAGTATTGAATTTTTGAAATCAACTGAGGTATACCATGAAAACGCAAACAATTCTTCTTATATCAATCATAGCAATTATTTCCACTGTTTATTCAGCTACAGCTGAAGATAAGTGGGTGCAGTATACACATGGGGATTATGCGCGTGCTATCGCTGAAGAGGGTGATTTCCTTTGGATAGGAACTAACGGCGGATTAGTTAAAATACACAAAACAACCAGTGAAAAGACTTTTTATAACACGTATAATTCGGGATTGCCGAGTAACAATATTAAGGCAATTGCAATAGACCGCCAAGGAAATAAATGGATTGTAACTATAATTGGCGGAGTTGCAAAATATGACGGTACGAATTGGACTGTATATGATAGCGGAAACTCCGGAATACCTCATAATTATGTGCTTTCGATTGCAATTGACAACCAAGGCAATAAATGTACCCCTTCAGAAACATTTATACCACTTTGGCATAAAAATTATTGGATAGTTTTCTAAGAATTTACCTAATAAATTGAGGTTAAAATGAAGAAGAGAACAAGTCCTGAATCAATCGT
>JAQIDA010000234.1 GCA_027858275.1 Candidatus Kapaibacterium sp.
ATTGAGATCTTTTACAATCGTGTCAGACTGCATTCTACAATTGGAGGTTTGTCGCCGGAAAATTTTGAAAACAGAATCATATCTTAACTATGTGTACCGGATAATGGGGGAAGGCCAATCCTGTTATTACGGAAAATCATCCGAGTGACTTTCGGATATTTACTTTGTGGAAATTGTATTGCGAAAAAAACGGCATTCAAGTGCGAACTGACAGCACTATCAGTCAGTTCATCGCTCATCAAAACGGTTATGAATCCGTACCTAAAGGCTATGAAGGCAAACGTTTGGTCTTTCTGAAAAATCAAAATATGACTCAGGCGACTCCTTTGAAGAATAATGACACATTGATTAAACAATTTTCATTTGAACAATTATCAATGCTTGAATATATAGCTTTCATGCCTCATCTTGATATAAATTTCAAAGTCGTCATTTCATCAAGGTCTATCCCAAGATACTTTTGGGATATGGTTAGGTTGATGTTGGCAAAAGAGAAGAGCTTAAATTCTATCCTGAAAAAATTTGGTTTAGCCAAACTCACTAGTGAATATTTTGGATCCTTTTTAGATAAAGAGCAAAACAATTCCGAACTAGTTGCCCTTCTAAAAAAGATTGTAAGAAATACGGAAGATGAAGACATAAAACTCCAAGCTTATCATTTTTTAAAATATTTGGGAGAAACATTTGAAGATTTAGAATGCTATCCCTATGACATTTTAGAGAATATGCTTTATGAACCTCAACATAAATCGCTGTTTGTTCGAAACTTAGCAAATCCCAACATAATTGTAGATATGATCCTCGAATCGGACAACGTGTCTTATCAAAACAAGCTTGTAAATCTTCTTGTCAATGGTTCTTATTCAATTGATTGCCTTCCGGCACTAATGCGGCTCGTCGATAACAAGAGAATCCTTCAAGTAATAAGTCGTCGCTCCCATTTTCCCATTAGGAATAAAAATACGTATTATAAATACATAGTTAGCATATCTGACAAAATAGTCACTCGTATCGAAACGATACTTGGCTATGATTTGAAAGAATACGAGCCAATTGTTCTGTCAAAAGAAAACCCGTTTATATATCCCCACGACGGATTTGCAAAATACTATGGGCGAGGAAAAAACAGTGGTTTTTGGAAATCAAAGTGGGCAAAAGACAGCAGTAATTATCGTAATTGGCGCAAAATGTTTTTTAAAAAGAAGTTAGAAATTTTATCGAAGGCAGAGAGTGTCACTTCTAAAGAATTAAATAAAATTGTATATTCTCATCTCTATTCCGCAAGTGATCGGGAAATATGGTTGAAGGCAGTCACGAATATGAAGCCCTATGACGACAAACTTATGGTCTATCCGAAATTCAATATTCACGAACTGGAAGGAATGGGTGAATATTTGAATAATCCGGATAACTTATGGTCCTTGCTGTTAGATACACAATTTGAAACAAGTAATCCGATACTGTCATTTTTCAGAACGACTGTAAACAGTTATCCTGAAGATGGAATAATGGATATTCTGAGTAAATTTGCGTCTGAAGACCGATTCATTAATTGGTTCGAGGATCAAAGTTCCGACAGCGTTTTTACAAAAAGTGACGTGTTGTTTTATTTAAATTATGGCAAAGAGCAATATGATTCAACTCATTCAAAATATATTGAGATAAAAAATAAAATCAACAGATTAGTGAATTTCAAAAGTGATCCGCAAAGCAGAATTGATGCTGTACTATCATATAAAACTGATAAAAAACAGAGGCTATTAGATGTGTTAAGCGGTTTCAAATACAATGATTTGTCAGTATTTATGAATAATATTGATAGAATTCAAAGTGTTTTGGATTTTAGAAGATTATTAGATTTTATCAGAGAGGATTTCGGGATTCTAATTTCTGATTTAGATAAAAGCACTGTTGTAGAATTTATTGAAAAACATCAGCATATGTCAGAATTGGAATTTTATCAATACTATGCGACAAAGTCACAGCCTAATTTGTACAGTACCAGTACCGAAGGGTTGAACTACAAAATTGTATATGAGGCTTTAAAACCCGGAGGATTGAAGCATTATTGGGACGCAACGATGCAAATCCGAATTCTTGAATTCAAGCATAATACACGTTTAGGCTTTGGTCGCAAGTTCGATAATGCGCTCAATTATAGATCAATAGATATAAGAAAAAGAACAAAAGCGTGGCTAAAATACCTAAAAGAAAAAGGCCTGATCAAAACAGAGCCAAACGAAGTCCCGTCATTCAAAGATTAGTCCCCACTTCCCCTCTTAACATACATCCCAACCGCACGACTTAGGCGGAGCATAGTTAATAGTTTGGGACCGATGCCGGCGGAATAGAATAAAACTTCGAATCTGAGCAGTTTTTGTAAAATCTAAAGATTAATTTTCGTATATTTTCAGTTATTATGGAATAATAAATGTGAATTGAATTATCCATTCGTTTAAATGAATATTTTAAGAGGAAAAATGGTCAAAGATTTAATCGGGCATCAATGGAAAGAATATCGCCGCTCGCCTTTGTGGCGAAGAAATATGGCGATCAATGTTTTGATTGCCTTTTTTATGCTGTATATGATTTTGAATTTGTTGGCGATAGGATTTTTCGCCGGTGATATAATTGGCAAATTATTCCCCGATGAAGTACTCACAACAGTATTCAATAGAGGTATCTTAGGATTCCTTCTTTTTGATCTTTTAATTCGCTATATGGCTCAAACTTTGCCTGTGCTTTCAATACAGAATTATCTGCATCTGCCGATGAAAAAACGAAGTATTATTCATTTTCTTCTGATCAAAACTCTCACAAGCGGATTCAATTTCATCCCAATTTTTGTATTCGTTCCTTTCGCTCTTGATTCGGTTGCTGATAATTACTCATTATTCTCAGCTTTGATCTGGTTGCTTACAGTTTTCAT
>JAQIDA010000263.1 GCA_027858275.1 Candidatus Kapaibacterium sp.
ATGAAGTATTCTTTGCATTATAAACTGCTGCTCCGAAATATATCCCGAATTTGCTAAATTCGTAACCAATTCTTAATTTGCCGCATAAACCGACTTTGAAGTCTTTTTTATTTTCATTCGAGTTCATAGTGCCGATTCCTGTCCCAAAATCATAGCATAGACCAACGCCTTTAGGAGGGGCATATCTATACCCAAACAGCAATGTTAAGTTATAAAGACCGCTATATCCGCCCGTTCCGATATTAAATTCCGGGTTAATAAAAATATTTGCAGCACCTTTTATATGAATTGTTTTAAACAACCCTACTGAGAAAAGCAGATCATCGTGTTCGTTGTCGACATCAAGCACACCAATAACAATACTTACTTCAGATAGTGTTTTGTCTTCAACATTTGTAGAATCTGAGGCAAATAAAGAACCGGTTAAAAACACAATTGCAAGAACGAAAATTAATAATTTCATAGCTATCTCCATTATTATTGTTTATTATTCCCTTTCTAAAACATGGTTGTCGCAACACAAGTTGTTGAAAGGGCGAATATTATCATTTATTTAATTCATTTCACGAAAACAACCAAGTAACAAAGTTATTTAATATTTGAGCTACTGATTGAATAGGCTCAACACAGACAAGACAAATCCCTTAATCTAACAACATTTTCGAGTTTTGAAACCGAGCAAAACTACATCCCGGAACCCATTCTAACTATTATTAGCTTTCAATTCAGTGAGTATTCGGTTGTATTTTTTGGAAAACTGTAAAAATGAAGCTGACATGTTTTCATAGTTTTCTTTGTTTTCCAGCTTTGCAATATCGATTGACAGATGAAGAAGCAACAAATTTAGATCCTCCGTCATTTTTTTATATATTGAGACATTAAATTCTTCTTTTTTCGAAAGCTTGCTCCTGTTGATCTTAAGTTTCTTCCTTGTTTTGTAGAAAAGAATAAATATCAATATCAGGAACGCAACAAATATAGAAGAAATAATAATTGTCTTGACAAGATCCTCATATTGAGTTTTTTGTTGTTCTAAATCTTTGCTGAGAAGTTCCATCTCCGCTTCGGTGTTTAACTTCATAGAGATTGCGTCTTCGAAGCTGTCCCTTTCTTTTTTCTCGTTCTTTTCTTTCAATTCCAGATACTTCTTTTGATAAAAATAAGCGTCTTTATAATTAGCCAGTTCTGAGTTTATTTCACCGAGCTTCTTGTATGTAGCCGCAAGTTTCAAATCAATTTTCATATCTTGGAATAATGCCGCGCTCCTTAATAAATATTTAATAGCTTCATCTTTGAAACCCAATCCATATTTAGCCACTCCTTGAGCGTCTATGGCAACGGCGACTCCATTTACATCATCAATTTCTTTTGACAATTGCTCTGAATCCACATAATACTCCAAAGCTTCATTGAATTTTTTTTGTTTATGATAGACATGACCTATATTAAGTAACGTTGTTGACTTCCCGTATTTATCACCGGTAGATTCAGCCATTTTCAAACACTCTTTATAGCTCTTTTCCGCTGCACTATAATCGCCGAATTCAGAATATATATTCGCCATATTATTGAGAATAATATTGCGTTTATATTTTTTGTTTTCGTCTAACAGTCCTAATAGATATTTATATTTATCGAGAGCTTCTTTGTTTTTGTCGAGAGAATACAAAATATTTGCGACTATGGTTCCGGAATTAAAGATATTGATTGTATCGTTCATTTTTAAAGCTATTTGATAAGCTCGCTCGCCATATTCTAATGCTTTAGGGAAGTCGGTTAGCCTTTCGTAAGTCGCTGCTATGTTGTTCAATACGATACTCAAGGAACGTTCATTTCCAACTTCCTCCAATATCTTAGAAGCTTTATACAAATGCTTCAGAGATTCTCCGTATGAAGAAGTAAATCGATAATATCGCCCGAAAGCGTTGTGCATATCCGCAATCCTCTTTTGATCATCAAGTGCTTCGAATATTTTTAAAGATTTACTAAAATTCTGCTCTGCTTCTTTATAATCGCTTCTCAAGCATTGGATTATTCCGGTATAATACATTGCTTCAGCCAGTTCAAAGTCAAAGCCGTTACTTTCAGCACGGGAATACGCTTTTTGAGCGTAATAATAGGAACTGTCCCAATTGACATCTCTGAAATACTTTGCGGTAGTCAACAGGCTCTGAATCTCCTCTTTCTTTTGATCCTCACTCTGTTCAGACATCACAGGCGTTCGGAAGAATAGCCCCAAAAGGACTATACAGCATATCACTAATTTCATGTTCATGATTTTTTATCCTTTTTAACTTTGTCAAATTCTTCTTGGACTAGTGATTTTATTATTTCGTAAAGCCCGGATTGTTGTTCTTTGCCGTATGAATAGACTGTAGTCTGCTCGGGCAAATTGTCAGCATTGTTTTCTTCAATCTTATCTCTGTTTTCTTTCAAGATATGACCTACAGGGGAATTCGAATACTCGCTGCCTTCATCGGTCAAAACCCAATCAATATTACATCCGGCTCGATCCAATAGTTTGATGAATTCCGGAGCCATGAAAAATTCATCGTACAGAATATCATGAGCCTCGCGATAGTCAGTATTCATAATAATTGAAAAATCTTGCAATGATCCATAGTTGCGGGCTATCCATTTTTTTAATCGATCAAATGGTTTTCTTGATTCATTTGATTCAAGAGATTCATATTTTTCCTTCAACTCCATACCCTTCGAGTTGTCGGCGAACATATCACCAACTCCGGAAACTAACCAATCAATTGACAGCCCTGCTTCCTGAAACTTAATCAGTTTGTCATAACTCGGCGTTGTGTTGCTGTTGATATATCTGTATACGTTATTAGCAAACATTCCGATACTATTGGCAAATATCTTCCGGTTTTTAT
>JAQIDA010000274.1 GCA_027858275.1 Candidatus Kapaibacterium sp.
ACAGCAAAGATATTGAAATGATGATGACCGGAAATGGTTTTGAAGAAGGTTTTGATTGGCGAAATGCCGGCTCGCTTGGTTTGCAGTTGGTTTTGATGCTTGTCGATCAATTGCACGGCAAAATCAGTCAAGTCAAAGAAGGAGCCGTTGACTTTATTATTGAGTTTGATCTTTAATTATTTGTTAGAGTAATATGCCTAAAATATTATTGGTAGAAGACGAAAGTATTGTTGCGCAAGATATGCGGAACAGATTGGAAGACTTGGGCTATACTGTTCCGGCTATTGTTCCTTCCGGAGAAAAAGTTCTTGATATCATCCGACAGACTGATCCGGATTTAATTCTGATGGATATAAAGCTTGAAGGTGATATTGACGGTATCAGAACTGCGGAATTAGTCAAAGAATACAAAGATATACCTATTATTTTTCTGACGGCTTATGCTGATGACAACACGCTTAAAAGGGCAAAAGCAACAGAACCTCTTGCTTATCTAATCAAACCATTCGATGATGTCAGTGTGCAAATCTCAATTGAAATCGCTCTACATAAACATAAAGCAGATCTTAAGATTAAAGAAAGCAGAAATCTTCTGCAAAGGACCCTGCGCAGTATTGCCGACGCAGTCCTGACAACAGATAATCACGGCAACATCTCTTTTCTCAATCCGGCTGCAGAATCGTTAATGGGAATTAAGAACAAAGTTGCCTACGGACAAAAAGCAAGTGAAGCTGTTCAATTCAAAACACATGACGACAAAGAATTGTTTAATGAGACATTATTAAATGTTATAAGAGACAAAACAACTCATAATATCCCGGATAATATAAAACTTATAGCGGCTGAAACTAATAATATTTTTCTGGCGGACAGTTGCACTCCGCTAATTGATCTCTCAGGAAACTTATACGGAACAGTAACTGTTTTTCACAATATTACTGACTCAGTAATAGCCGGTAAACAGAACAAAAAGAGTGAAGAAGAGTTTAGATCGTTAGTTGAGAATTCAAGTGATATAATCTGGACGGTTGACCGAGAAGCCCGTTATACTTATTTAAGCCCGAGAGTCAAAGATATATTGGGATTCTCACCCCATGAATTAATAGGTAAAACTCCCTTTGACCTCTTGGCAGATAAAGATACAGCTCTTGAACAATCTATGATTTTTAAAAATTTTATACTCAGGCAACAAAAAGTAAAAGGAGTTGTTTCGGAAATTATAGGCAAAGACGGACGACACATTGTTTTGGAGAATAATGCGGAACCGTTTTTCGATAACAATAAAAATCTCCTGGGTTACCGCGGTGTAGCTCGAGACATTACTAACAGAATAAAACTTGATACTGCTGCAGGTAAATTGACTTTTACTCGCGAGATCCTTAACAGAGTTGACAGTGAGTTTCCGTTGAAAGTCTTAATTGCGGCTGATCACACATTCACAGCAGATCTACTACAGACTGTTTTGAGGGGAATTGAGAATATTGAAGATGTATTCACCTGTGTCAATGCTTCAGAACTTCTTTCCGATGTCGACAAATATTCTCCTGATATACTTTTGTCAGATTTAAGCATCCCGATTATTTACGATGAGATTTTCAATGAACAAATTCCGAAAAAATATCCTAATTTAAAAATAATCGTGCTTTCTGATAAAACTGATAACAAATCAGTCAAAAGGTCTTTCAATAAAGGCGCTAATGCATATTTATCGAGGGACGCAGATCAAAAAGATCTTATTGAAGCTATCTCTGAAGTTTCTCGAGGCGGCACTTATTTTAATCAGGCAATTTTACAGTCAATTATGAGCAATCTGACAAACTCAACGCTGAAATATAACGAAACTTACGGGCAATTGACTAAGCGAGAGAAAGAAGTTCTCAGACTCATCGTCAAAGAAAAAACATCTTCTGAAATTGCCGACGAATTGTCTATCAGCAAAAGAACGGTTGAAACGCATCGACGCAATATTATGAAAAAACTCCGCGCCAACAATACGGTAAGTCTTATTAAACAGGCAATAGACCTGGGTTTTTCGGAATAATATTAATTTTCTATTGATAAAAAAGCCCGGCGATCTAAGATCTTCGGGCTTTTCTTTTGTCGATAAGCATGGGGATGGTTTTATCTGACAACCGTTAAGGGAATCATTTTAAAACTTTGACCGTTTACGATTTTGATATAATACAGTCCGGAAGCTAAGTTCAAGGAGCTGAACACATGTTCATTGGTACCGGTGACAGCATTTACTGTCATGCTGAACAGCTCTGAACCCACCGAATTAATTACTGTCACTGTTGATTTTCCGGCTACACCGTGATAACTTATGCTGACATTATCAACTGTAGGATTCGGATACAAATTTACTGAAGTCGCAAATTCTGTTTCATCTTCAACAGAAGTAGTGATTTCAGGAATCAAACTAATTTCTTGGCTGTCTTCGGCTGCAAGTGATTCGCCGTTGAAAATTTCGACTGATTGTGTATACTTTTTGAATCCGACTTTATCTACTACCAAAGTATAAATTCCGTCAGCAATTCCTGTTATACGGAATTCACCTTTTGAGCTACTCTTGACATATTTGGAGGCCGAACCGGATGCGTTAATCAGATAGACAGAGGCTCCGGTAATTGACAGATCGCCGGCGTCTTCCATTATTCCGACTTGTCCTGACGAAATATTTCCTTCAAGAACAGCAATTCCTTCGATTTCATCTATCAGAGGAAGGATAATCGTATACGGGCCATATATTTTTTTGTCTGCTTCTAATTTGACTCTTGTAGCATCTTCCCAACTCCATACTGCTTGTTCTCCTTCTTTAAACAACCCCGGAGCATATTCACCGTTCATCGGGAACGCAAAGAATACATATTCGCCGAGAGCTAATTCTCTGAACATAAATTCGCCGTCGGGATTGGGCGCGGCTGAAAATCCGTTGTACATATCCGGATCCATGTTTCGATCTGATCCGACTTTGAATGCGAAGACTATCACATCTGTTAATGCTTCGTCCTGAAGATTGTTGACTCTGACAATAGCTGAAGCATGAGCTTCTCCGGTATGTCCGTTTGGGTCGGCGAGAACAAAATCAATGTCTGTATAATCCTGATTAATTTTAAATTTCTCAGCCTCATCACGAATATAAGTTTGTTCGTAGTATAATGCTTTACCTGATTTGTCGAAATCACTGTCAAAACTATGAACCAGAATTATGCCGACTATATCCTCAAGCAATTCTATTTCATATTTTCCTTCTTTGTCGGTTCTTGTTCCGGTCATAAAATATCTGCTGCCGGATTCATTGCCTTCAATTGATTCAAATTCAACTGATGCCCCAATAACAGGGCTTCCGTCCTCATAATTGACATTACCCGAGATTTTATACAAAACAGGTTTGCTGAATACGAAATCTATGCCGGATATGTCTTCAATCAATTCTATAATCTCAGCATCTTCGATATTGTCAGCTTGGTTGTAATATTGAACGGAATTCATTTTGCCGTAGTCATCGTATCTGTTATAAGCATAGGCAATATATTTTTTGTCTGCGATTAATTTGATCTCATATTTGCCGGATTCATCTGTAACGGCAATATTTATCATTTGCTTGTTATTATCTGCGTAAGCAAACACGACTTGAGCACCTGCGTAAGGACTGCCGTCTTTAAAGGTTACTTTGCCACTCGCTATTTTGTATTCAGGTTCATCGAAAATGAAGTTGATATCATCTTTTTCACTGTCTAAGACTATTACATCAGCATCTTCAAAGTTATCTTTGAGATTGTAATACTGGACAAATCCTGAATTCATATCTTCAGCATTGTATAAATAGGCAGCAGCCTTGTAATCATACATATCAGGAAGTTCAATTTCATAATACCCGTCTCTGCCGACAAATGCGTGCAACTTGCCATAATTGGCACCGCCGCCGTCTTTGCTGAGCGGGAAGAATTCAACATAAGCAGAAGGGGTGGTTCCGTCCGGATCAGTTGACTCACCTTCATATTTAACGGTTCCCGAAACTTTTACCATATTTATTTCAACAATGTCATCGACTGTCATATTGATAAGTTTGTTATATCCGCAATCCACAGGGAAAACTTTATCGTCTTCGGGATTGTCTTCGTTATCATACCATTC
>JAQIDA010000165.1 GCA_027858275.1 Candidatus Kapaibacterium sp.
TGTAACGATCGGTCTTGTATTTCGCTACTAACTGCTTGAATTTTGTAATTGGAAAAAGCTTTAGTAATTCTCCGAAAATTATTCTATTTTGACGCATGGCTTGATGATTTTTTATTATAAATACTTTTTCGTAAAATAAATATAATAAATTCATACGGTTATCAAGCCGTATTTTTTTTATCCCGGACAGTAGTGATATTTTTTGTGCAAAGTTCACTTGCCTTTTTCGCCATAAACAAAACTCCGGGATGGAATCTCGTGCCGCCGAAAGATTCAAGCATGAAGTTTTCGCTGCGGCGTACATTCGGTCTGAAAGAGACTATACATCCGTTATTTCCGGCAAAGAAAATTTTCGCGGTTGAAATAATTACATCAACTATTTTGTCTCCGGTTCTGATCTGACCTTCAAATTCAGTAGTTTGAATATTGCCGCGAACCAGTTCCTCAAGTTTTTCAATCGCTGATTTGTTCATCGGCAGATCGGCAGGCAGAAGCTCATTAAGATCAGTACCCATGATTTCTTTTTCAGTAAGCCCCAGCATCTTTTTCATTGTATGATTCGAGAAGATATTTACACCGTCCATCAGCATCACATGCCCTTCGTTAGAGACTTCGACCAATGCTCTGTACCTGCTGTTAGCCTCCCGCAGCCCTGACTCCGCTTTGATGAGTTCCGTATCAATCTTCAGGCTCTGCATAATAACATAAGTCATCAGCACAATAAGGAAAGCAGAGATAATCAAGAAAATAATAATCAATTTATCGCTCATGCTGACAATCTCATCAGTCACGTCATTTATATAAATCCCCGTACCGATTATCCAACCCCATTCCGGGATTCCGCGAACATAAGACAGCTTCGGAACAACACGTGTCGAATCGTCCTTCCATTGCCAGAGATACTGCAAATATCCCTCGCCGTCAGATTCTACCATTTTTACAAATTCAACGAAAAGATTCTTGCCGCTTTTGTTCTCTATGTCTTTATATCCTGTCAGATCACTGCCGATAAGTTCTGTTCGATAGGGGTGCATGAGCATAAGCGGCTTCATGTCAGTTATCCAGAAGTAATCCTTGTTTTCCGGACCGTATCGCATATCCTGAATCTCACTCAAAGCCAGTTTCTGAGCTTCTTCCAATCTTAACTGTCCTGATTCATTCATCCTGATTTTCTCTTCGATCAGACTGCTTGCTGCGGCAGTCAACTCTTTAATCATTTCTTTTTTGCGGTCAATAATATTGGATCGAAAAGTCGGGATTATTATCGCGAACACAGATGAGATAAATAAAATAACAGCTATGACTGTAGGCATAATAATTTTCAGGCGGAAGAGGGAATTCAGTTTGCGTTCAGGCGCTTTAAATTGAGAGTACCGTTTACCTTGGAAGTATTGCTTCAGTTCCTTTCTGCTGAGAACAGAATCTCTCATTCCTATATCTTCTTCTTCGTGATATTTATCTTTGAAAGTGCCGTTTATGAAATCTTCACGAGTCGGTAAATATCCGTCATAATCATCTTTGATATGACACTCGAAAACAGCCTTAATATCGTCACGACTATATTTGTTTTCAAATTCTATATAGGCATCTTCCAAAGCCTCATAGCAATGTCTGTAATGCCTGTGCCCGTAGGGATCATATCCGGGTTGTTGTTCTTTTTTTAGGAATTGTCTCAGTCCGTCGTA
Organism: Candidatus Kapaibacterium sp.; assembly: GCA_027858275.1. Taxonomy (GTDB): domain Bacteria; phylum Bacteroidota; class Ignavibacteria; order Kapaibacteriales; family UBA2268; genus JAQIDA01. The sequence goes on from JAQIDA010000165.1 coordinate 1,686, forward strand.
ATCAAAAAAGCCGTCAATCCATTCGTGAATATCTTCACCTCTGATACCGACCTGCTTTTCACTGCTCGCTGCATGTTCCGATATTTTCATTATTTGTAGCTTCCGAATATTACAAATGACAACGACCGGAATACCCGAATCGACTGATAACTAATATACGAAACAGAATTATATTTTTCTTGCTTACTCAAAAAAAAAGTCAGCCGAAGAAAAATATACTTCGGCTGACTCTTATCGAATAAAAAAATCTGTCTTATTTCCCGCGATAAGGAATCCCGTTTGTGATCCATTCGGCAGGAGTTTTCTTCCTCAAATAATATTCGTAGTACTCCAATGTCTTTTTGGCATAATCAAGCTTGTTCTCGTATTTACGCGGATGATGCGGTTCGCCGCGATATTGCAGGAACACACAATCTTTACCGAGTCGGCGTAAAGCGAGGAACATTTCAATACCTTGTTCCCACGGCACCGCTTCGTCAATATCTCCGTGCATAATCAGCAGTGGAGTATTGATCTTTTCTGCTTGGAACACCGGCGAGTTGCGAATATAACTCGTCAGAGAATCCCAAAGATTTCCGCCAATGCGACTCTGGAAGTGTTCGTATTGGAATTGGCGAGCAAGTCCTGAACCCAGGCGTATTCCTGAGTAAGCACTTGTCATATTGCCGACAGGCGCACCTGCGACAGCTGCCTTGAACATATCCGTTTGTGAGATAATGAACGCTGCCTGATAGGCACTCCAAGAATGCCCCCACAAGCCTACTGCTTCCGGATCAGCAATTCCTTTTTCAATGAGCATATTCACACCTGACACTATGCAATCAGTAGCTGAAGGTCCCGGATCTCCGATTATATACTTGATATCCGGCAGGAACATCACATAATCCTTGCTTGTGTATACAGGGAAACAGGGGCGATGATTGATGCCGGGCATAAAGAATCGATGATAATAATCCGAGAATTTGTCATAAAAATAAACCACTACAGGATATTTTTTCGCAGGATCAAAATTGTCCGGCTTAACTATATATCCTTGAAGTTTTTCTCCTACGGAGTTCGTCCAGTCAACAAGTTCTGCGCTTCCCCATTTAAATTCTTTCATTTGCGGATTTGCGTCAGACATCTGCTCGGCTTCATGGAAAAGAGTGTCAGAAACCCAAACGTCCGGGAACAAATCATATCTTTGCTTTGTGATAATGTATTTCTGCACATTTTTTGCTCTGGCGATAATATCAATTCGTGCATCGTCTCTGAGAATCAGTTCCGGGCCGAGTACGCGGAAATTAAATCGATATATATTTTTAGTTTTGGTCTTGTGATTGAATCCTGAAAGATAATACTCTTTATCCGGATCAAAGTATTTTTCGTCCATGTCAAGCTTCAATACACGAAATGTCAGTTCATCAACTCGGCCTGCTGCGGCAGTTTGGTTCAATATGCCGTCACCTTTAGTATACAGCAACCAAACATCATATTTGTCATAAACAATTGCGGCGAGTTCATCTTTAACCCATCCGGCAAACCCATAAGAGCCGGGGTTGTGCGGTTCATCAAGATCTTCGTCGAAGAAATCAACTTTGAGATTTATTGTTGAATTTCTTGAAGAATCCAATGCAGTATCATAGATATACCATGCTTTGTCATAATAATATATAACAAATTTGCCGAGAGGTGATATATGAGCCTTTTCTTCCAATCGTTTTTTGATCAGTTTGCGTTCACCCGTGCGAATGTCAACAATATATAAATCAAAGAACCAACCTGCCCAAGTAGTTTCCTTCAGATAGGGAGCTTCGTCATAAGCGATAGCATAATTGGGATTGTCAGTCGCATTCACCTCGGACAAATCCAAATCTGCGAGTTGAGTCATTTTCTGTGTCTTTGTGTCGAACACTGTCGTGAACAGAAAGTCTTTATACTCTTTGTTCCACCATTTCTTTTCATTAGGTTTGATTCTTTCATCATTCCAATGCCAAACATCCAGATCTGATTGAGACAAAATTGTGTCCTGATCATAATAAGTAGTATCAGTAAATTTTACTTTAGCCTCTGTCAAAGAACTGTCTTTGATCGGGCGCAAACCAAAAAATATTCTTTCGTAATCTTCAGTCCATTGAACCTTGTTATTGAAAGGCATGAACCAATCTTTTTGAATATTTTCAGGAGATACAAATTCAACAATATCATCGAATTGAGGATTCCAAATCATCAGTGAGCATGAATCAGGTTTTAAATCCGCGTCTTCGCTACCCTTGATAAATGCAAGAATATGCTTTTTAGGATTCCACACGAGATTGGCATAATGTGCTTTGGCCTCTTGCTCTATCTTTATCGGGAAAGTAAAACCGCTTTGGAGATCAACAGCATAAATACCGTTTTGTTCAGCTGTCGGATCGGCAACCACATAAGCGATATATTTTGAAGTAGAGTCAAACACAAATTCGGTTACATTTTGAAACGCGAGTTCGGAACCTGTTTCGAGGTGGCGCAGTTTCAATTCAGCTCCGACAGTTCGTTTATTTTCTTTAGACTCTTTCTTGTCGCCAAAGTGTTTATATGCCAGCCATTTTGAATCTTCTGAAAAAACTGATCGATCAACTTTTTTGATATTGACTTCTTCGCCGGTTTCAGTTCTTACAAGTGTAAGCGAGTTCTCAGGCTTTTCCTTAGCATTTGCCGCTTCGATTACATCAGGTTTGACTGTTAGCGAAACCCAATTCCCGTCTTTACTGAAACGCGGGCTCGCGCCATTTTTTACAACATATTGCATTGTGTCTTCAGTAGCTTTGATAAAAGCTTCGGGATTGCCGCGGTCAGGCTGAGTATACCAGCACATCCATAACCCGTCTTCCGAGATTTTCGCTCCTCTGAGAGATTTGAATGTCATTACATCGTCAAAAGTAAAAGGTTTCTTAGCCGCTTCTGCATTAGCTCCGGCAGTCAAGCCGACAAAAAATATTGTAAACAGAGCCGCTCGAATTAATTTGTTGAAAATCATATTATACTTTATCTCCGAATATATTTTTATAATTATTATTTCATAGTTATTACAAAATAACGATTTAGTCCTTATTAATAACCGGATTTAACGGGGAATGTTACAGAGAAAGGCAGATTATTTGAAAAAATGTGATAATAAATATATCG
>JAQIDA010000307.1 GCA_027858275.1 Candidatus Kapaibacterium sp.
TTAAAAACATAAACAGATAAAGACAATTATGAGTGTTTTCCGAGAAATAATTTTCGCAGACAAATAACATTGAGATACATGAAGCGGTTCATATTTGAACCGCTTTTTTTTTGCTCATTACGACATTGGAGATACTAAATGAGTTTTAATAAAAAAATTAGTCTTGTTACTGAAGACGGGACAGAGATAGTAGGTAAATCATTCGGATACGAGGGCTCCGCAGCCGGAGAACTCGTGTTCAACACAGCCATGACAGGCTATCCCGAGAGTTTGACAGATCCTTCTTATAAGGGGCAATTGTTAGTCCTGACTTATCCCTTGATCGGGAACTACGGTGTGCCTGAGCATACAATATTGGACGGACTGGCTAAAGATTTTGAATCAGATAACATCCATATATCCGGTCTGATCATTTCCGATTATTCCTCAAAATATAATCATTGGAATGCCTCCAAATGCCTCGGCGAATGGTTGAAGGAACATAAGATTCCGGCTATATATGATGTTGACACAAGAATGCTTACCAAGAAGTTGCGCGACGGCGGTTCGGTCCTCGGCAAATTAGTTTTTGAAGATCAGGACATTGATTTTTACGATCCTAATAAGGATCATCTTGTCGAGCGGGTAAGTTGCAAGGAAAGGATGGTCTACGGAAACGGTCGTCTGAAAATCATGCTCGTGGATTGCGGCGTGAAAAATAATATAATACGCTATCTGCTGACTTTTGACACAACCGTTATCAGAGTCCCCTGGGATTATGATTTCAACAGCGAAGAGTTCGACGGACTCTTTCTCACAAACGGCCCGGGCGACCCTACAATGTGTTCAACTACGATTAATAATATAAAAGAGAGTCTTAAGACTGACGTACCGATTTTCGGAATTTGCCTCGGTCATCAGTTAATGGGTATCGCCTCCGGCGCGGAAACATACAAACTGAAATACGGTCATCGTAGTCATAACCAACCCGTTTTGGAAGTCGGAACGAACAGGGCTTATATTACATCTCAAAATCACGGCTTCGCGATTGACGATAATAGTATTCAGCCCGATTGGAAACCCTACTTCGTGAATCTCAACGACAATTCCAACGAAGGCATCAAACATAATACAAAACCGCACTTTTCAACGCAGTTCCATCCGGAAGCTTCGGGCGGCCCGACAGATACAGAGTTTTTGTTCAACGATTTTATTAAACTGGTGGAAGCATGGAAAGAAAAGATATAAAAAAAGTATTGCTGCTCGGCTCGGGCGCATTGAAAATCGGTGAAGCCGGTGAGTTTGATTATTCCGGATCGCAGGCCCTGAAAGCTTTGCGCGAGGAAGGTATCGAAACCGTGCTTATCAATCCTAATATCGCGACTGTGCAGACTTCTGAAGAAATTGCCGATAAAATCTTTTTCCTGCCGATAACTCCGTTTTTCGTTGAGGAAATAATCAAAAAAGAAAAGCCTCAGGGCGTTTTGCTGTCATTCGGCGGTCAAACTGCTTTGAATTGCGGGATTGAATTGTTCAATGCCGGGATTTTCGAGAAATATAATGTCGAAGTTCTCGGAACTCCTATTCGCGCGATTATGGATACAGAAGACAGAGAAATCTTTGTCAACAGGCTCAAGGAAATAGATGTTCATACTCCGAGAAGTATAGCCGCGACAACTATCGAAGGCGCGAGCAAAGCGGCGGCAGAACTCCACTATCCTATAATTATACGCGCAGCCTATGCTCTCGGCGGACTCGGCAGCGGCTTTTGTACAAATGAAGATGAATTGAACAAACTCGCCTCGATGGCTCTGGCTCATTCAAAACAGATACTTGTTGAAGAATCTCTCAAGGGCTGGAAAGAAATCGAATATGAAGTTGTCCGCGACAAATACGACAACTGTATCACTGTATGTAATATGGAAAATTTCGATCCTCTCGGTATTCATACAGGCGAAAGTATCGTTGTCGCTCCGTCTCAAACTCTGACAAATCATGAATATCATAAGCTGAGAAAACTCGCGATAAAAATAATCCGACATATCGGAGTCGTCGGAGAATGTAATGTTCAATACGCCCTCGATCCGAAATCTGAAAAATACAGAGTTATTGAAGTTAACGCTCGTTTGTCGAGGTCTTCGGCTTTGGCCTCTAAAGCAACAGGCTATCCTTTGGCTTTTATTGCCGCTAAGTTAGCTCTGGGCTACGGTCTGCATGAACTTCGCAACAATATAACAAAAAGCACTTCAGCATTTTTCGAGCCTTCCCTTGATTATATCGTATGTAAAATTCCACGTTGGGATTTGAATAAATTCAAAGGCGTTTCCAAGCAAATCGGCAGCAGTATGAAAAGTGTCGGCGAAGTTATGTCAATCGGCAGAACTTTTGAGGAAGCCATCCAAAAAGGGCTGCGCATGATCGGGCAGGGTATGCACGGACTGGTCGGCAACAGAGATCTGGTTATCGAGAATTTCGAAAAAGAACTGTCAGAACCGACTGATATGAGAATTTTCGTAATAGCAATGGCGCTGAGCAACGATTATTCAATAGAACAGGTTCATGAGCTGACCGGTATAGATATGTGGTTCTTGTCAAAGCTGGAAAATATATTCGCAGTCAGAAAAGAACTAATCGGGAAAAACGGATTGCCTGAGCTTGACAACGAATTATTGCTCAGATCAAAAAAACTTGGTTTCTCCGATTTCCAAATTGCGCGATTTGTTTTCGATGAAAAGAAAATAAATTTGGAAGAAGGTTTGATGAAAGTACGCGCACACAGACTCGAGCAGAACATCAAACCCGTCGTCAAGCAAATTGATACACTCGCCGGCGAATATCCCGCTCAAACCAACTATTTATATCTGACATATTCGGGCACCGAAAACGACAATCATCCTGATCATTCTCAAAAAGCCGTAATCGTTCTCGGTTCCGGTGCTTATAGAATCGGCAGCAGTGTGGAATTTGACTGGTGTTCGGTCAACGCGCTCAACGCAGTTAATGAAAACAACTATCGTTCAATAATGATAAATTATAATCCCGAAACGGTCAGTACGGATTATGATATTTGCGACAGTCTCTATTTTGATGAGCTTTCTTTGGAAAGAGTTCTGGATATTATTGATATTGAACAGCCCGACGGTGTGATCGTCTCCGTAGGCGGCCAGATACCGAACAATCTGTCAATCAGACTGAATCAACAAAATGTCAAGATTCTCGGTACATCGCCTGAATCAATAGACAGAGCTGAAGACAGACATAAATTCTCGAATATGCTCGATAATCTCGGAGTGGATCAACCGGAATGGATTGAGTCAACCAGCCTCGAAGAAGTTATGGAATTCGCCGACAGGGTTGATTATCCTTTGCTCATAAGGCCTTCGTATGTACTTTCAGGTTCAGCGATGAACGTTGTCTCGAACGAAAGCGAATTGGAGAAATTCCTCACGCTCGCGGCCAATGTCAGCAAGCAATATCCCGTAGTAGTTACTAAATATTTTGAGGAAACCAAGGAAATTGAGATTGATGCCGTCGCCGACAAAGGCGTTATCAAGGCATACGCAATTTCCGAGCATGTGGAATTCGCCGGAGTTCATTCCGGTGACGCGACAATGATGTTTCCGCCCCAGAAAATCTATGTGGAAACGATTAGAAGAATTAAGAAAGTAGCAGGACAAATCGCGAAAGAGCTGAAAATTACAGGTCCTTTCAATATGCAATTCCTCGCTAAGGACAATGATATAAAAGTGATTGAATGCAATCTCAGAGCTTCGAGAAGTTTCCCCTTTGTCTCCAAAGTTCTGAAGACCAACTTTATCAAAATGGCGACTGAGATTATGCTCGGCATAAAAGTGAAAAAGCCTAATAAGTCACTCTTCGATCTTGATTATATCGGAGTAAAAGCTCCGCAGTTCTCCTTCTCGCGCCTTCATAAAGCCGATCCGGTATTAGGTGTGGAAATGGCTTCGACAGGCGAAGTGGGCTGCATCGGCGAAACATACTACGAAGCGATACTAAGCTCAATGCTGTCAGTCGGATATAAAATACCGAAAAAGAACATTCTCCTTTCCAGTGGCGCCATCAGATCGAAAGTTGAGATGGTAAATTCAGCCAGAAAACTCAGAGAAAACGGATATACTCTCTATTCAACGCTCGGAACTTACGAGTTTCTGAAACATGAGGACATTGACACAATCATGGTGCCTCGTCCGGACGAACCCTATAAGCCGAATGTAATTGATATGATCAAAGATAAAAAATTCGATTTGATTGTCAATATATCCAAAGACTTGAGCGAAGAGGAACTTGCCAAAGATTATCTCATCAGACGTAACGCGGTAGATTTCAACATACCGCTAATAACAAACGCACGACTTGCTAGCGCGTTTATCTATTCATTCTGCAAAATGAAGATTGAGGATATAGCGATAAAGAGTTTGGATGAGATGTAGACGAGGGTGTAATTCAACAAGGGGTTGCAACCCCGTTGCTGTGGCAGGGAAATAAATATTTGCTGCAAATACAAATTTATTCCGTAAATTTCAAATTCAATTTTAATCATATTTCTTGGGAGTCGATGTGCTAAGGTCAATTACGTTGTTTATAGTCGGGATTCTTGCTTTTTCATGCTCTTCTGTCGAATCAACAGATCCTGATGTTTTTAAAGTTAACGATATAAAATACAGTGATGATACAGACAGCTTGGATTTTAGAGTCAGTATTGACCCTAGAAAATTCACTCTTGCTGAAAGTGAAGAATTATACAATAAGATGCTTGATGAACTCCCGGCGACTATCGGCACTCTTCCAAATTTAGTATTTCTTAATTTGGACGGAAACCGATTAACATCTTTGCCTGAGAATATCGGCAATCTGACAAAATTAATAAACTTGACTCTTGTCGGCAATCAACTAACTGTGTTACCGCAAAGTATCGGCAATCTTGACAGTTTGAAATTCTTGAATTTGAATTCTAATCAATTAACGATTTTACCGAGTAGTTTCAGTAATCTAAAAAAATTGGAAGAGTTGAGCATAGTTTGGAATCAACTAAGCGCTTTGCCTGACAATATCGGCAAACTCAACAAATTAATAATCTTAGACGTTCAAGGTAATCAAATCTCTGAGTTAGACGAAAGTATCGGTAATCTGATAAATTTGAAAACATTGAATTTGGCTAACAATAAATTGCCGGTATTGCCGGAAACTATAGCTAATCTGTCAAAATTAGTGAAGTTGAGTGCACAGCAAAATCAGATAATGTTCCTTCCGGACAGTATTGCCAAGCTCGACAGTTTGGAAGAATTGAATCTAAGCCGAAACAAACTGACGCTCTTGCCTGACAGCATTTGCAATCTGACAAAAATAAAGTATTTGAATTTGGCTTATAATCAATTGACGACATTGCCGGACAGTCTTGGGCGGTTCGAAAATTTGGAAGAGTTAAATTTGGATAGAAACAAATTATCGGAATTGCCGAGAAGTATAACTAATTTGAAAAATTTGAAATCATTGAGTCTGGAACGAAATCTATTGAGGACGTTGCCATACGGTATGGTAAAGCTTAAAAGTTTGGAAACTCTGAATTTGAAAGGCAATCACTTGTTTGATTATGATAAGGAAGAGCTTCAACGTAGGTTGCCGGACTGCAAAATAATCTGGTGATTTGCTGTTGATAATCTGACCTCTACTGTGTAAAAGCCCACACACTTGTGTTAAATATCTGACACAATTGTGCGGGTTTTTTAATTTATCCGAACAAATAGCATGTAGCCGCACCGTCGATTTGAATAACTTGCCCGCTGATGTAGGATGCGCCCGGCATACATAGAAATGCCGTTGCTCCGGAAATTTCGTCAGCCGTTCCGACTCGGTTCATCGGAGTGCGGCTTAAAGCTTGGGCAAGTTTTGCTTCATCATTCAACACCGGTTCGGTCAACGGCGTTCTGATATACCAAGGTTCTATCGCGTTAACTCTGATCCCGTCTTCCGCCCATTCGACGGCAAGGTACCTGCTCAAGTGTGACATTGCGGCCTTTGAGCAAGCATAAGGGGCTCCTGTTTTTATAATCGAGCTGCCTGAAGTCGAAGAGATATTAACGATCGAAGCATTGTCGGATTCTTTCAACATTGGATAGAACAATCTGCTTAACTCAAATGCTGACTTCAAGTTAGTATTGATTAGAAAATCGAATTCTTCAACAGTATATTCCATAGTTTTTTTTCTGACATTAGTCCCGGCATTGTTTATCAATATATCAAGTCCGCCAAATTCTTTTTTAACATACGCTAAAAGTTGATTGCGATCATCTGCCGAGGAAGCATCGCTTTGAATATATTTCAGCAAAGAACCGTAAGATTTTAAATCTTCGGACATTTGCATGAAGTCTTCCTCGTTGCGGGAACTGACTATTACCTCTGCTCCGAGAGCGAGAAATTCTTCGGCAACAGCCCTGCCGATTCCTTTAGTTGCTCCCGTAACAACTGCCTTTTTTGATTTGAGAGACCATCGTTCATTCATGAAATGTTCCTTTCTTATATGATTATATTATTAATATCGTAATATATGCATGACCGGTACAATTATTGATAAGATTATACAGGTTGATTGTTTGCTTGCGAAACTGTGCAAATAATTAATTCAGTTAATCCCGGCTGTGAAACAGCTTGGAGAAAAACTGCAATTGTGTTACAGAACTTGGAGAAAATACGAAATAGTTCAGACAAAATAATATTATGACCGAAATATTTCGGATTTAGTGAAATAATACGCGGAAAAACGATAAAAGCAGAGTGTAGATAGAGTTTCAATTAATAAAATTCTAAAATATCGTTTGTTATTCTGTGTTATTTTTAATAGTTTTACGTTCTGAGTATGTGTAGTTTGCATCCCTGTATGTGGACTGTGCCTGAGTTGACTGCTGAAAAGGACGAAGCAGTAAGACTTGATCAGGTGCTAAGGTTATGTAAATCAAGCACTAACTAAATAAATGAATATTTGTTAAAAACAAGATACAGTTAATTAATCAAATTTTTTTATTGGAGGTTTTATATGAATTCTTTAAGACCAAGAACTTTAAGCTCAAGAAATACGAGCGGTAAACGGTCGGTAGGTTTGTTCTTACTGGCATTTGCGTTTATTTCAATCATCGGATCTGCTTTTGTGCAAGCACAGAGTGAAGATCCTTCACCCTATTGCGATTTTAGCAACACTTACAACACGTCATTGAACTATGGCATGGGTATTACAGAAATTGACTTTGACGGTATAGAAGTGATGGATGCTTCAGCTCAACTGCCGCTATATCATAATTACTCCGCGGTACAGGAACGTATAACCGTTGTCCGCGGTGAAACTTATGCGATGTACGCCAAAACCGGCGAATTTGGCTATGGTTTTAGACAGGATATTAAAGTATGGATTGACTATAACGCTGACGGGGATTTCGATGATCCCGGTGAAATGGTTTATTTTGGTGATGATAATTCTACTCTTCATAACTTTAATGTGACTATTCCTGCTAATGTTCCTTCGTCAACAGTTGATACCAGGATAAGAGTTATCAGTGACTATGAAGGCTATTACCTAGTCAGAGGTTCTCCCTGCCCTATAGGTCTTTCTCCGAATGGTTCCCCCGTTTCAGGTAATGGTTACGGAAATTGCCGTGACTTCACACTGTCATTCGGTTCATTGCCTGACGCAGGTGCAGTTGCTGTAACGAGCCCTGTAGCTCCGTATTTACCAAATACAAACCAACCTGTCACTGTTGTTATTCAAAATTATGGTGACGGCGCTTTAAATGACTGTGAAATTGAATGGCATGTTGATTCAGAAGCTGCTCAGACTTATTCATGGAATGCTGCAACTGATCCTCTTGGTCCTATCCCTTCAGGTGAAACAAGAGCAGTTGTTGTCGGTCCTGTTACTTTGGATTATAAAATTGACGGTTTAGGCAACTATGTTCCTTATTCAATAACTGCCATGACCAAAAATCCTAATGCCGGCAGCGGCGACGACACAGAACCTTTGAACGATGCTATTCCGGATCCTCAGTTTGTAACTGCTCCCGCAATTGAAATACCTCGTACATTTGTTTTCGGCGGTGCAGATCCAAGTTGGTTTGCAACCGGCGGTCTGTCAGCTCTCGAAGTAGCTGCAAATTATATGAGTGCTGCGGGAATCTTGGGCGAAGGCGCTCTTGAATTCGTATTTAACCCGGGTACATACACAGGTGTTATTAACATCTTAGGCATGAGTAACCCTACAGCATCATTTATCCTGCGTTCAGCTTCTGCTGATAACAAAGCTGTTCTTACTCATGACGGTACATCACCGTACTTGATAAATATTGTAAATTCTGTCAACATCACAGTTCGCGATTTAGAGCTTTTGGTTGACGGCTATCTTGGCAACGGCGGAATCGTTAATGTTAGCGGATCTGAAAATGTGGATTTCTTGAACAACATATTTACAGTTGAAAACCCCGGATCATTTGGCTATGTTTTAAATCTGTATGAATCATACGACGTTGTAGTCGGAACTTCTGAAGAAGGAAATATCTTCTATTCAGGCGGTACTATAATTAGAGAAGATAATAGTGCACTTGCTCGCAAATTGTCTATTGTAAATAATAGATTTAGTGATTTTTATTGGGGCGCTGTCTCACTTATGGGAAGCGATGACCCGAATATGACAGAGCATGACGTTGTAGTTGATAACAATACATTCACTGTCAGCGATCCTGCAATTTATAGCTCATTGAAATTTGGTGTGTCTTCTTATAACGGAACACAAATCACTAACAACACTTTCACAGGTTTGAAAACTTACACAAACCAATACCCTGTACCTACGGCGATAAATGCTATTTTTAGTGCTTATAACCCTACATGGTCAGACCTCACTCTGATTGATAATAACACTATCACAGACTGTGAAAATATTCATGGTATAAATACTGAAAATATTGCGATGCTGGAAGTTACAAATAATGATGTAAGAATTAAATCATCCGCAATGTCTAATTCGCCTAACGCAGTTGGTATCGTCTTGGACAATTGTGGCGGACTTACTCCGACAACTACTGCTGTTGTTAAAGACAACAAGGTCAGAATAACTGAAAACGGCGGTCAGATGATGAATGTTTATGGTTTAGCTGTAAACGAGTCTAACATAAAAGTCCTGTATAATGATATTTATCTCCTTGACAATGGTATCAACGGAGCTCCTCACGGAGCAGGATACATCGTTGGTTCCGAAGGTTATGTAGCAAATAACTGGTTTACTGCTCGCGGAGCGACAGGCGTTATTTTGACTTCGAATAATGGCTTAAAATTCTTCTATAATGCTGTCAATGTTAATGCAGGACAGCAGTACGCAATGGAAGTTATAGGCGTAATTAGCATGCCTGTCGGAATCGAAGGCAGCATAAGTGCTCCTCCGCCACCGGTTGGAGATGTTACTATAATGAGAAATCTTATTATAAATGAAGGCGACGGTGCCGCAGCCTTGTTTGATGTTAATGGATCAATTGGTTCATATCAGAATAACTTCTGGACAGCCGGAACTTATATCGGCGGAACATATGATTATGGTATGGTAACAAATATCGCTGCACAGAAAGACGGCGACGGCGTTATTATGAACGACGAAACAATATTGGCTTGGGAAGCAGCCACAGAATCAGGTCAAGTGTACTCAGGAAATCTTGTTTCATGGGCTCATGAAGTAACTTTCGAAGCCTTTGATATATTGAAACCAATCATCATTGATAATGACATTATTTATGATAATGAATTGGCATCGGGTTGGTTCGGTTTTAATGCGGGTGATCCGATATTTGCTATATTAAATGACGAAATGCAGCTTCACGGTTGGGAACTTCAGGAAAGATCCAAATTCACAATCGGTACTTGGAACATCATTCCTATGATTGAAATTGATTTGGAGCCAATGGCTGTTGTTGATTGTTGGGAAACTGCCAATCATCAGCTTTCAGTTGTCGCTTTTGCTTCAGGCGGAGCTCAGCTGAATTACGAATGGTTCAAAGACGGCAAAAGCTTAACAGAGCTTTATGACGCAAACATGGGTAGCGAAAATTGGGCAAACAGAGCCATCCTTTATTTGGATGACATGACTCCTTTCAGAGGATTTGAAACAGGCTTAAGCTATGACATGCAGGGTGTATACCACTGTGAAGTTACAGCCGGTGCTGCTGAAGCATTGATTACGGAAAGAGTATTAGTTGCCGTCCTCAGAAACCCAATCATCTCACGTCAGCCTGAATCAATGCAAGTTGCATTAGGCGGTACAATCATGATGGATGCTGAAGCTCAGATTTACGGCGGAATTGAAAATTCTATCAATCTTGATGAATTTGAAGTTATCGTTCAGTGGTACGACGGCAGCGTTGCACCTCCTGTTGAAATCGTAAATGACGACAGAATCTCAGGCGCAAAATCAAGCATGCTTCAGATCAGACTCCTTACACAAGAAGACTTAGACAGAAAATACTTTGTAAGAATGGTTGGACATTGCGGTACTGTAGTTTCTGAAATTGCAGAACTTACAGCAATGGCAACTGTTGATTTCACAGTACAGCCCGAAGACGTTGTTGCTTGCGAAGGCGACGATGTTGAACTAACTTTCGAAGCTGAATTAACAGGCGGTGAAGGTACAGAAGAAATTATGTACACACTCTTGAAAGACGGCATGCCTGTTTCAGGTCCTCAGGCAGAAAGCATGTTCCCGTTGACATTAACTCAGGATGATGAAGCTACATACACAGTATTAGCAGCAGTTGTTCCGGGTGACGACACTGAAACGTCAGATCCTTTCATGGTTGATGTATTATCATCAGCTACAATTACTTCTACAATGCCCGCAGAATTAGCTGTTGATTTAGCTGATGATTCAGGTACATTTACATTAGAAGTAGTTGCTGAAGGCGACGGAGAAATCACTTATGTTTGGGAATTCAACGACGAAGTAGTCGGAGACGCTGCTCTTTATTCAGTCGAAGCAGCTACATTCACAACAGACGATCATGCAGGTACATACAGATGTACTGTTACTAACGAATGCGGTAGTGATGTTATCGAATTTACTGTTACGGTTGTAATGGGCGGTATCATGATGGGCGTTGACAACGGAACAAACGCTGTTCAGTTGAGCAACACACCTAACCCCGTAAACGTAGAAACAAAAATCGAATTCAACGCAGCAACTGAAACATCAGCTCGCTTAGTTGTTATCGATCAGAGCGGAAGCGAAGTAGCAGTTCTCGTAGACGGTACTGTTAACGCAGGATATAACTCAGTTACTATGAACGTTGCTGATTACAATCTCGCATCAGGTGTATATTACTACACATTGACAATTAACGGAACTACAACAACTAACAAGTTGATTGTTGTTAAATAATTGTCTCGTCTCAGAAATAATAGCCGAAGCGGTTTCCGCTTCGGCTATTTTTTTATCAACTATAGACAATCAGTGAAATGAAAAATATTATAACATTCAGTTTGTTAATGTTTGCGGGTTTATTTGTAGGATGTTCCGAATATGAAATTGATAAAGATACCTTTATTGACGTCTACAAGGAAATATTGACTGTCAGAGAGATGATCACAGACTCAGTTGAAGCTGAGAATGCAATTGAAAGTATATATCTCAAATATGAGATCACAGAGGAATTGTTCAAATCTGATTATTTCTTTTATGCCGAATCAGAAGTAGACTTTATTGAAATTCTGGACAGTGTGCGCGACAGAGTAATGAGTGAATTGGCTGAGATTGAAATTAGCAGGGACAGTTTAGACGGTATTGATCATGAAAGCGCGGGCAGAGAAACAAATAATCCAAATCCTCTGACGGATAAGGACTCTGTTAATAAAACGGAAATCAAATCTAACAGCATTTTTTCCCGACAAAACAGTATGAATTTGCACGGATTTGAAAACAAAACACATTCAGACAAGGAATGAACACCGAATTAATCTTGTTGATTATATTCGTTATTATTT
>JAQIDA010000001.1 GCA_027858275.1 Candidatus Kapaibacterium sp.
ATTGAGAAGGGATTGCAAATGGATCCGAAGAGCTTGTCAGCGCGAACTTTGTTCGATCGTTTGCCCTTTGAACTCACCCGAGATCAAAAGAAAGTAATAAGAGAAATATCCCGAGATATGAGCAGCCCGGAACCAATGAACAGACTGCTGCAGGGCGATGTCGGATCCGGAAAAACAATTGTTGCCGCATTGAGTATGCTCGTCGCGGTAGACAACGGGTTTCAAACCCTAATAATCGCCCCGACTGAAATCCTCGCCGAGCAGCATTATCACTCATTCAAAAACATGCTCAAAGACTTAGATATTGAGATTGTCCAATTGCTCGGCGGGCAAAGAGCCAAAGCTCGTCGGCAAATATTAGAATCAATCGAATCCGGAAAGGCAAAAGTAATTATAGGGACTCACGCCTTATTCGAGAGCACTGTTCATTACAATATGCTCGGACTGATTGTAATAGACGAGCAGCACCGTTTCGGTGTAGCTCAGCGAGCGAAATTGAAAAAACTTGCGGAACTCTCTTATCCTGTTTCAAAACTAACACCTGACGTTTTAGTCATGTCCGCAACACCAATCCCGCGTACTTTATCGTTGACTGTCTACGGCGATTTGGATGTGTCAATCATAAAACAAATGCCGGCAGGCCGCAAACCCATACGAACGAAAGTAGTATTTGAAAAAGAACTTCCTGAAGTTTTTGAATTTATCCGATCGGAAATTGAAGCAGGCCGACAAGCATTCATAGTCTATCCTTTGGTAGAAAAATCAGAGAAAATTGATCTGAAATCAGCCGTAGAGCATTTTGAAACAATAGATAATGAGATATTCCACGATCTGAAATGCGGATTGATTCACGGTCAAATGTTTTGGTATGAAAAAGAAGAAGTCATGCAAGGTTTCCTCGATAAAGAATACGATGTTTTGGTGGCGACGACCGTGATCGAGGTCGGAATCGACGTTCCGAATGCCTCTGTCATGCTGATTGAAAATTCCGAACGATTCGGTCTCTCTCAATTGCATCAATTGCGCGGCAGAGTCGGACGCGGCGATCAACAATCCTACTGTTTATTGGCAACGAAAGATAATTTTAAATATCAATTCTCAAAAAAATCAAAAAATGACGATGAACGAATCAACGCCGTAATCCGCTTGAAGACGATGGAAGAATCCACTGACGGTTTCAGAATAGCGGAAGTCGACATGGAATTGCGCGGTCCCGGTGATGTTCTCGGTACAAGACAATCAGGATTGCCCTCATTCCGCTTCTTAGATATTATCCGAGATGTTGATATTATCAGCTCTGCAAAAAATCTTGCAGATGAAATTATTACTGATGATCCGCATCTGAGAAAAGCAAAAAACAGTTTGCTCAAAGAAGAGTATATGAGAAAATATTCTAAAGATTCAAACTACTTCGATACTGCCTAACTAATATGAATTTTGGAACTTAGATAAATTATTACTATCTTAAAATTAGTATTACAAAGTCATATTATCAACAACTCGGAGATTTTATGTTAGCCTACAAATACAAAATTTTAACATTCCTGTTTTTGTCTCTGTTCCTGATTACTGTCTCCTGTGAGGATTCATCAGGTCCTGATTCAGCACCCTGGGTTCCAAATTCACAGACTCTTGATGTAGAATGGACAGAGGGCACATTAGTTGTTGATGATCTTGCGAAAAGCAACATAGTCAGAATCGACACGAATAATTTTATCTACACATTCAAATCTTCATACACCGGAGCGGCTAATCTTAAAGTTGGGGATGTCCTGTTTATTTACGGCCTTGCACTGAGAAAAGTGACATCAGTCAACAGCTCCTCAGGTGAAATTGTTGTCCGAACCGGATATGCGTCTTTGAATGAAGCGATCAAAAACGGTACTGTTGAATGGGATCAAGGTATAGAATTCGATCCTGCTCAAGCCCCGTTGCTGATGTATCCGGACGGCAAAAATGCTGTTCCGCTGGAACAAATCGCAGGTGGTAAATTTGAACTTAAATTTAAAATCAGCAGTTTCGACGGTACAGTTACTGTAGAGGTTGATAAAGCCAAGTTAAACGTTGTTTGTAGTCTTGAAAAATCATTATCCGAGGCAATGAAAGCGAAATATGAACTCGACGGAAATGTGTCCCGTTTTCGTTCAAAGGCAAAAATCAAATTCCAAGACAATAAATGTAAAGAATTCGACTATAAAAATGAAGGCCTTCAGGGAGAACTAAAATTAACCCTGATTGCCACAGCCACTCAAAATGACCGATTTAATGATTTGCAACTACCCTTTTTATTGTTCGAAATGCCCTTTATTGTTGGCGGTATACCCGTTCAAGTCAGATGCAAAATACTGTTTGTTATCAATACTGTTATGGATGCGAGCGCATCTGCGTGGGTCTCTACCAAATTTACTTATAATTCCTCAACCGGTATAAAATGGGACGGTATTAAAGCCGATGTTAACGGAAATATTGGTCCTTATAAAATGGACAAAGATAAAACTCAAACTGCAACAGCAGCGACTGCAGGAGCATCGTTCGGTGTCGGTTTTCCGCGTTTGGAAGTTGCGTTGTTTAATAAACTGGTTGTACCTTGGGTACACACCGCATTTTTGATCGGAGGAACTATGCGAAACGGTACACATCCTTGCCAAACAGCCGATGCCTCATTTATCGGTGCTTGCGGTTTTAACTTTGAGTTTTTAGGACTTTCATTGAGTGGCAGTAAAACTCTCTGGCAAATGGATAAAATCTTGCTCAGAGCCGGAGATTGTGATTAGCTGTGAAATTTAACATCCTATGATTTACCTTCGACGGCGTTCTCGCTTATTAAAAAATGAGAGCGCCGTTTTTATTAAATTAATTCTCACTTGCGGATGTATATAACAAGCTAATTGATTATATTTGTAGTTGTTTTGCAAACTTAGGGCTGTGGCTATGAACCTAAATCGATTTTTGCTTTTCGGACTTATCTTGTTTTGTGTTTTCGTCTCCGGATTGAAGGCGGAATCTCCTAAACGAGAAACGCTGATTCTTATATCATTCGACGGCTTCCGTTGGGATTATACCGGCAGAGACTCTCTCGATAATTTTGATAAATTCTGTAATGAAGGCGTTAAAGCCCATTCCTTGCAGCCTGTTTTCCCTACAACTTCATACCCAAATCATTTATCGATTGTAACAGGTTTACATCCCGAAAATCACGGTATTATTGCCAACAGATTTCGCGATCCGTTCACAAATAATTGTTTCACAATCCGTGACGAAGATGCCGTGACCGATCCAAAATGGTATCAGGGAGAAGCTTTCTGGGAAACTGCCAAACGGCAAGGCATTCTAAGCGCTTCCTGCTTCTGGCCCGGTTCTGAATTGGAGGCCGATCATAGACGCCCTGAAATCACTGAAGAGTACGATAAAGATGTTTCTTCTTCAGAGCGTATTGAGAAGCTTATAGAGTGGCTGAAATTACCCGAAGGCGAACGTCCGCAATTTATTTCAATTTGTTTGAGTGAAACTGATTTCGAAGGCCATAAATACGGTACTGAAGGTGATGAAACAGACAAAGCGATCCGCCGGTCTGACAAGCTTTTAGGAACACTGATCGACAGTTTGCAAAGTATGGGAATTTACGATGCTGTTGATATTGTCATTGTCTCTGACCAAGGGATGACAGATGTATTATCGGATTCGCTGATTATTGTTGAAAGCATCATTAACACCCAAGATTGCTACATGCAAAACTACGGATCGTATATGGCAATAAGTGCGCCCGACAGCTCACTCCGTTCAATATATAATGCTCTGAAAGCTAATCGCAAACATTATAATGTTTATCTGAAAGACGAAATTCCTGAGTATTTGCATTACACCCGCCATCCGTTTATTGCGCCGATTTTTGTCCTTGCTCAGCCCGGATTTGTGTTTGTCGTCGATTCTTCAGCATATAAATTAGATATGCTCAAAGGCGCTCACGGCTATGACCACACTTGCACTGACATGCACGGAATATTCTTAGCGCGAGGCCCTTCATTTCAGCAGGGCTACGAATGCGGCACACTGTATAATATTGATATATACCCGTTGCTGTGCGAATTATTCGGAATAAAAGGCCGGCAGCACATTGACGGGAAAATTGAGCGAATTAAATTTATTTTGAAAAAAAACTGACAAAAATAGTTTAACATACTATTCAACTAAATTATGGCAAAAAAACATATAATAGCAATGTCCTCTCCCAGCGGCGGAGGCAAGTCCACAATCGCTCGATATCTGATGCGCATTTTTAGTAATCTGTCATTTTCGGTCTCGGCAACCACTCGTGATTTGCGACCGGGGGAGACCCACGGCAAAGAATACTACTTCATTAGCAAAGCCGAGTTCCAATCGAAGATCAAACAAGGCGATTTGATTGAATATGAAGAGCTGTTCGGAAATTACTACGGATCGTTAAAGTCGGCGACCGACGAGGCGATTGTCAATGACAAATATCTGATTTTTGATGTCGATGTCAAAGGCGCGCTGTCACTGAAAAAGCTCTATCCAAAAGAAGCGCTGTTGATTTTCGTCGCTCCGCCTTCTATGGAAGTATTGGAACAACGTCTGAGAGCTCGCGACACCGAAACCGAAGAGCAGATCCAAAAAAGAATCGCTCGCGCTGAAATGGAAATGAGCCAAAAAGAACTTTTCGACTATGTGATTGTCAACGATATGTTAGAGGATACTCTGGAAGAAGCAGAAAAGATTTTTGCCGATCACATTTCCTAATTCCTTGAAATATGACCTTTTAAAGACCAACGACAGGTTCCCGATACAAATATATCAACACCCTAAAAAATAACGTTTGGAACTCATATCCAAATCACTTATTTTTGTACTCTCTTTTAGAGCGGCGTGTGGCGCAGTCCGGTTTAGCGTACTACTTTGGGGTAGTAGGGGTCGCTGGTTCAAATCCAGTCACGCCGACCATAAAAAAGCCTTCTAGTCTTTGACTCGAAGGCTTTTTTTAATTTGCAAAGAGGAGCATCACCATCGAATATCACAATCAGGCAACCAAGCTTCAATCTTAATTTTCTCATCATCAGAGAAATAATTGTCCTGCAACCACAATTTTTCCAAATTAGTAAGATTTACGATACTCTCCGGCAGAGTTCTCAATTGGTTATTATTCAAATATAAATTCTTCCGATTTGTAAGATCGCCGATATCCTCAGGGATGATATTTATTCTGTTATCCCTTAATATCAACAAAGTCAGATTAGTCAAATTTGTAATACCGTCGGGCAACCTAATGAATTGATTGTCACCCAGTCCCAGCTCTTTCAAATTGCTCAGGTTCCCGATGTTCTCCGGTAAAAGACTCATTTGATTCCCGGTCAAATCCAACAACTCCAATTTTGTCAGATTTTTGATGTTATCCGACAGAATCAGCAATTTGTTGTCACTGACATCCAGCAAAGTCAATTCAGTCAGATTCATAATACCTTCCGGCAGAGCCTCTATTTGATTGTCCCACAAAACCAGAACTTCCAAATTAGTCAGATTCTCCATGCTCTCAGGCAAGACCGTGAGCTGATTAAACGCCAAAGACAACCATTCCAGACCTGTAAGATTGCCGATACAATCAGGAATTTCAATTAAAGATTTTTCGGAAAGATCAAGTGAATCAGTATATTTATCATACATCTGTCCGAGAATATCACAGTCAATCTCCGCAGGATCACTGTTGTTAGTACTGTCTTCACAAGCCGTAATAATAAAAACGGAAGCTAAAATCAACAAAAATTTTCTAAACATAAAAGCTCCAAAATATAATAAAATTGAATTGATACTACACGAGATTATTACCAACGAATTTCGCAATTAGGCAGCCATCCTTCAATTTTGGCTTTTTCCTCTTCTGAAAAATCGTTGAACCAAAGATGAATAATCTCCAAATTTGTCAAATTTGCGATTTGAGCCGGTAATTTTGTAAGATTGTTTCGCTGCAAATCCAATTCCTTCAGATTTGTCATTCCGCCGATTTCTGCGGGTAACCAAGTGATCCGGTTTTGTCTCAAATACAATTTTTCCAAATTCTTGAGATTGCCTAATCCTCGGGGTACTGAAGTTAATTGATTTCGTTCCGCTTTAAAAATTTTCAAATCGATCAGATCACCCATCCGTTCCGGCAATATCGTTATTAGGTTGTTACTCAAATCAAATTCAATCAATTCTTCAAAATTGCCTACAGCGTCGGGCAAAGTTGTCAATTGGTTGTCATTCAACCATAAATATTCAATATCTCTTAGAGAGCCGAAAGTCTCGGGTAGCAATGTCAACAGGTTATTATCAATACTCAAATGCTTCAAATTAGCAATATTACCAAAACTCTCAGGAAGTGTTTCCAGTTCGTTGTTGCTCAAAGTCAGATAAATCAACTTAGTCAGACTCCCGATGCAATAGGGCAGTTCAGTCAAACCTTGATCATTTAAATTAAGTGAATCCGAATTTATCGCATACATCTCATCAAGAGTTTCGCAAGTAATACTTACAACCGGGTCAGTCTGAGTCGCCGTTTCATCACAAGCGCTAAAGATCAAAATAAGGACTAAAAACAATGATATTTTACTAAGCATAGCAGTTCCATAATTTTACGTTAAATAATTGAAGTGACAATATACAAAATTATTTTTTCTTCATAAGTAAAAGTTTTGACTAATTTTAAGGATTAAGATGCTATAATCAAAAAAAAGGGCTGCCAAAACGGCAGCCCAAATAATACCAAAAACCCATTTCTAAAAAAATTACTTCTTCAGAATAATCTGA
>JAQIDA010000033.1 GCA_027858275.1 Candidatus Kapaibacterium sp.
GTCTTCAGACAACTTTGAATTGAGCAACAGATACATATCATTTTCATCAGACGGACAACATTTGATTGAGGTTTCCGCGAATACAATGGAGGTCGCAAAATGGAGTATCCCCGACGGAACGCTCGCCGATTCTTATGTGCTTGATTATGAAAAAAGCACAGAATTATATTTGTCGACTGACGGCAATTTTACAGCCTTTTTCGAAAACGACAAATTAAAAATCAGCGACAATTTTGAAAAAGCATTATTTAAAGAATTTTCAATTCCGAATCACGGCAAGATTTCATTAGTGAAATTTTCCCGATCGAATGATAAATTCATTTATGGCGATCTGTCGGATACTTTGAGAATTGTTGATATTGCAAACGGGGATGTTGTGTATAGCCGGAAAGGAAATTTCTATTCTGTAAATTACAATTCATATTTAGACCCAAATTTCACTTTATCAGCGGATTTTAATTATATCGGTATAGGTTCAAAAATATATGAAGTCGCATCTGATACCATCATTAGGGAAATGGAATACTACAGAACAAAACCCGGAAATGAACCGCGATTTTTTCTGAAGCATATTAATCCTGCTGAAGATATATATTCATACTTCTTCACTGCCACAGGCGGTTGCGGTTGGGGTATGCCGACAACGTTTATAGTTGTGGCGAATGTCAAGAACGACGGAATATCTGAAACTGTAAGCAGTACGATTCCAAGATTCTCTACAGCATTCGTCGATCCAAATAATTTGGGTAGTGACATTGTGTTGAAGCATTCGTATGACGGTGGATTATTAGCAGCCGGCAGGGACTCTTCTGAGTTTAAAAATGATGATTCTTCAGATAATAACTCAGCCTTATATGAAATATTTGATACGAAAACATCTGAGAACATCGGCAGCGTAAATTTCAAACCTGATTTTTCTCCGGATAATAAAAATATAATTCGCTTAGAAAACGGAGCTATTGTGGTATATGATTTTTTTGCTAATCCTACCGGGAAAATCATAAAACCCGAAGACATGACGATTGTTTCCTATGATGTAGTTGATGAACAATTGTTACTGTTGGAGCATCTCATCAGCTATGGGATATATGACTATCTTAACGACAAAATGCTCTTTGCTTGCAATTGTTCTGAACCCGTGCTGATTGAGAAGGGAAAGAAATATTTATGCAAGTCAGATAATCACATTGAAATATACGACACATACTCAGGTGAAAAAACAGATGATTACGAATTCCAAAATATCAAAGTACCTGAAGGATACGAAATTCTTACACAATCCGATGATTATTCAACGGTGGTTTTTGCCTCAAGTCATAATACTAAGCAAACCCCCAAAATGATAGTCTACGATTTGATCAAAGATGAAGTGAAATACAACAACGATGAATTCTTTCTTAGACATCCTGAGTATCGTTCTCGTTTTCAATTAAACCCTAATAACAAAGTGCTGATCGAGAGATATTATGATTTTATGGGTGATCGATTGCAGGATTACGTAATATTCTACAATGCGGAAACCGGTGAAAAAATCTGTTCTTATGCATGTTCAAAAAATAAATATACAATTTCTGATAATTTTGAATATTTCTCGGATTATGATTGCCCATACGGATTTAAACATAATCGCCTTTGCGAAGAAGTGATATACCTTGCCGTCGAAGAAAGTTATTCACAAGAAGCACAATCCGCAAAAACTTTCCCCAATCCCGCCAAAGACGAAATCAGGATTGAACTTCCTGAACAATTATTTGGGAAAACATTGACTTTGACAATCAGCGATATGCTGGGTCATAGGATTCAGTCTTATACAGATGTCATGAATTCCGTCGACGGACTGTCTGTTGATGTCAGCGGCTTAAATACCGGTATATACTTGCTCACGGCAGAAGCAGACGGTAAGATTGTCAGGAGCCGGTTTGTGGTGCTTAGGTAGTGATAGAAAGAAATTATCCGACGGTTTGTTTATTTAAAACAGCTATTAGCATAATGGACAGAGGTTTTAATAAGCTGTCCTGCAAACGATGAAAAAATAGATACTTAGAGAAGATAATTGTGAAATAGAGGAATATATTTTCTCATTGACTTTTGATAAATATATAACTATATTACAGACGCAAAGAAATACGATATAGGCAGATTTTTTATTTGGTCTCGTACTTTTGAAATTGACGCGAGACCTGCCGGTTCGAGAGATTAATATTTATACTATTAAAGAGTGTCTCAATGAAAAAGCTCCAAACTTTGTTACTAACGGTTTTAGCAATGTTATTTATTGTCGGCTACTCCAACGCAGAAGACAGACGTTTTCGTTGGTATATTCCGATAAATGCCGGAGTGAGTTTTGACAGTACTGACGGCAAACCAAGATATATGGACGGATTTGGTCCAAGCCCGGTAGTCACGTGGGATCAACAAGGAAACACACTGTTTTTAACGAACCATCACATATATGATAAAAACCATAATCGTATTAATGACAAATTTATTCATGAAGAGAGTTATTGGTATTCTCATGGTGAACAATCTGGTACTAATTCAATGTCCTTTCCAATGGTTGTCCTCATGCCAGGAAGTGACAGTTTAGTGTACTGTGTTTTTTCTTTTGATCAGGGATTATATGATTCGTTCAATGGTAAATACCACGGTGCTAATTTGTATTTTTCTGTGATAAAATTCGATGTTGACTACACAAAATGTGAGTTTCTGATTCATCGGCAAATACTCGATACCGAGCTTTGTCATCAGATCGCCCTCTGTCGCCACAGTAACGGTTCTGATATATGGGCCGTCTCTCCAAAATTCTATAACGGAAATTACATATCATATCTACTGACAGATAAGGGGGTTGTTGATACAGTAATTAGTTCGGGAGCTTATCCGGCAAGATGCTATTATGTACATGACAGGATAAGTGGCAAAGGTGTAACAATTGGACCTTATCACAATACTTTCGGACAAATGAAAAGCACTATAGACGGAAATACTATCGCTCGTGCCTTGATAGACAGTTCCCTAGTTGAGTATTCTGAATTTAACAAAACTACAGGTGTCCTATCAAACATCAAACGTCTCAAAAACCTGCCTGATAATAAGCTGAAATGGGTATCATCTTTAGAGTTTTCAGCAAATGGTCGATATCTATACGCTAACGGTCATCAATTTGATCTTGAATTGGGTTCTGCTGATGTAGTGTATCAAAATGCGGAGAAAATAGATCTACTACCGGCTCACCCGTACCCTTCCGCAGGATACGGACATTTTTTTCCTGTAAAACAACTAACTGATTATCAGATGGGTCCGGATCAGAAAATATATTTTTTTGACCGTTTTTCTTATAGTGGATACGAAATACAGACACAAACAATTTGTGCCATAGAAAACCCAAACAGTCCAAAGGCTTATGTCAAAAGACATTTAGTTCCAAACCCACCAGGACCTGATTCTAATTTTACTACGGATCTTCCCGAATACGCTCCATGGTTCAATGAAACGAGACTTCTTTCTATAATTACGGATACTGTGCTGTGCCTTGGCACAGAGCTACGACTCCACGCAATGGGAATGCCCAACAGCTCCTACGAATGGACAGGCCCTGACGGTTGGACTTCCGACCTTGCCGAGCCTGTGCGAGAGAATGTGACGGACGAGATGGCAGGTCGCTATTACTTACGTATCTACCGAGACGATGAAGAAGTATTTGACAGTTTAGATGTGGTTGTTACTCCGTTGCCAATCGCGGATATCACAGCCGACGGCGGCATTGAGCTTTGCGAATATGACAGCAGAATTCTCCAAAATACTGAGCAAAAAGACTATTATATATATGAATGGTCCACCGGAGAGACCTCGGCGACAATCACAATTGACGAACCCGGAATATACATCCTCAGCGTTACGGACACAATCAGCGGTTGCGAGCAAAGCGACGAAATAACTTTTGTCCCAAAGGATATAAGTCCGGAGATTGAGGCACTCGATCCGGTTGATTTCTGCGAGGGAGACAGTTGCGAACTCCGGACTCTGGAAACCTATGATAAATATGTATGGTCTACCGGCGATACAAGCGCGACAATCAAAGTCGGCAGAACGAACACATATTTTGTAACTGTTATCGACGCTGAAGGCTGCACCGGAAGAAGCAATATCATTAAAATTACAGTTCGCCCACGCCCTGACACTGAGATCGAAGGTCAAGCGGAACTGTGTGCAGGCACAACAGAATCCTACCGCCTGAAAGAATTCTCCGGTGAATGCGAATGGACAGTTGAAAACGGCACAATTAGCGGCGGTCAGGGAACTGCTGAAATAACCGTCCTCTGGGATATTTCAGGCATCGGCAAAGTCCGAGCGGAACAACCCGCCGACAACGGATGCCCCGGACTCGACAGTATAATCGTAAACATTTTTGAAATCCCGACGCCCAAAATCATGCCCGAGAAAAAAGTCATCTGCGCCGACGGAAACATTGTTTTATATACCCAAGAATCCTATTCGGAATATCTCTGGTCAAACGGTGAAACTTCAGCAAGTTTTACAGTTACACAGCCGGGAACATACTCCGTCGAAGTAACTAACGCCGGCGGATGCGTCGGCTCATCAGAAGAAATGTCCGTGATAAAAGTCGAACTCCCGATACCGATACTTACCGGAGATTTAGAAATTTGTCCGGGATCAGAAACCACAATCGGACTTGCGGATATATACGAAGCATACCTCTGGTCTGACGGCTCAACAAAAAATGAAATAACATTGGACAAACCCGGCGATTACTCTGTTGAGGTTACGGACACCAACGGATGTTCTAACTATACCGACTTTACTATATCGCAAATTATCATGTCGATAGACGGTATCGCAGATATAGATTTCGGAGATAAAAGCCCAATCGGGTTCGAAAAAGAAATCAAACTCATTAACAACAGCGGGCGCAAGATTCACGCAAATAGGGTTCAATTGCAAAGCGGATACGATTTCACATTCCGCACTGAGCCGCTACTGCCCTGCGATATTGCCTACGGAGACAATCTTTATATATATATCAAAATCGACCAAAGTTCCACAGGGATCAAATCTGACAGTTTATTTGTAGTCTTTGACCAACCCTGCGACACTACTATTTCATGCAAATTAAACGGGAACATTCTGCCGCGAATTCTGGTAAGTCTTCCCGATAAGAACGTAGAAGTTAATGAGTATGACGATATAGAACTAAGCGCAAAAGTAATTTTCGGAGAAGAAGAACTGAGCGGCAACTTCAGTATGGAATATAGTGCAATTTCTTCATTTTTCGCACCTGATCCAAATCAGAGTGTTGTTGACAATGAACTCAGAATAATCAGCCACAGCGGAAACACGACAATTGGACTTGAGGAAACGAAACTTGCCGGTGACAGAGTACTAATACTTCTCAGCAATTCCGACAGTACTGACCTCACGATTGAAAGATTCGAATGGATCGGCGATCCCGCAATAATTGAACTTCAGAACGGTCGCTTGCGTTCGAACTATTTCTGCGCCAAAGAAATAAGACCTGTTGTATTTTTTGATGTTCCGTTCACAGTCAGTCCCAATCCTGCTACGGAATTCATTGAATTAAAATTCATCGAAGACAGAGAGGGACAAGTTCTAATAAACGTCTATAATGTTACCGGTCAACGTATGCTGAGTCAAACCTATAACAAAACCCAAAAGGAACAAAGTTTTCCGTTGGATCTCAGTGAACTGAGTTCCGGAGCGTATTCCATGGTTGTGTATATAGAAGGAAAGCTGTATAAGCATAGTGCTATTTTGGTGAGACGGTGATAAAAATTGTTTTTTGAGTCAGATCATTATTTCTGACTCAATTTGAGTTGATTGTGTTTTATACAAGAATACTATTTAAAATTTAAACTACGGAGATGTCGTGAAATCAATTATCAAATTATTCATTCTGTTGCTAACGTTTTCTACAGTTTCCGCACAATCCTTCAAAATCACTCATCCCAACGGCGGCGAAAAATTCGGAATAGGAACGGACAAAACGATCACTTGGGAAGGCTGTGAGCCTGAAGACGAAGTCACTCTTGAGTACTCCGTGGACGGCGGTCACGATTGGACTACAATCACAAACAATGCAACCGGATTTGAACATGAATGGAAAGATATTCCGAATTCAATTAGCGACAGCTGCCTGATTAAGGCTTCCCTAAATGATTCAACGGCAGATGATGTTATGATTCTTGGCTATGGAACACTTAAGCAAGTTATATACAGCCCTGACGGAACAAAGCTTGCTTCATGTGGCGGAGGCGGCATATTTATTTGGGATGTTGCCACAGGAGATACTACACTTGGCATACGACAGAATTTAGGATATATTAATTGTGTAGACTACAGCCCTGACGGCAGCAGACTCGTCAGCGGGAGTTCCGACGGAAGAATCAAGATTTGGGACGCCCAAACCGGAGATGAAATAAGAACTCTCTCAGGTCAAACGGGCTTTGTTTGGGCAGTGAATTACAGCCCTGACGGTAACAGAATCGCCGGCGGAAGCCCGGGCAATACAGTCAAGATTTGGGATGCCAATACCGGAGATGAATTAAAAACACTTTCAGGGCATACATCGTATGTTACGAGTCTAAGTTATAATCACGATGGCAGCAAACTCGTCAGCGCGAGTTATGACAGTACAATTAGGATATGGGACACACAAACCGGAGATGAAATAAGAACAATATCCGGTCATACGGGCTTTGTTTGGTCAGTAAATTATAGCCCTGACGGTAATAGACTCGTTAGCGGAAGTGATGATAAGACAGTTAAAATTTGGGACTCTCAAACCGGAGCAGAATTAAAAACACTCACAGGAAATACAAGTTGGGTTTATAGTGTATGCTACAGTCCCAACGGCAGCAGGATCTTAAGTGGGAGTGGTGACGGAACAATCAGGATTTGGGACACTGAAACATGGAATGAAATAAGAACTATCTCTGATAATACGAATTATGTTAACAGTGTAGGTTACAGCCCTGACGGTAATAAAATCTCACATATATGTAGTGCCGGAACAATCAGAATTAGGGACGCCGAAACAGGGTCGGAAATAAGAACGATTTCTGAACATACCGTTGGTGTTGAATGTGTAAGTTACAATCCAGACGGCGACAAACTCGCAATCGAATATTGGTCTGGTACATTAAAGATATGGGATACTAATACCGGAGAACTGTTAAAGGTATTCTCAGATAATAAAAGGATGGTTCAGAGTATGTGTTACAGTCCCGAAGGTAGTAAGATCGCTTTGGGAGGATATGACAATAATACATATTCCTATGCAATCAAGATTTTAGACGCAAATACATACGAAGAGATTAAAACTTTCTCAGGGCAAAATAAATCAATTGAAAGTGTTTGTTATAGTTTGGACGGTCGCCGGATAGTAAGCGGAAGTTCTAGTGGTGCTGTCAAAATATGGGATGCCGAGACTGGAGCTGAAACAATAACCTTTTCAGGGCATCTGTACTCTGTTTTCAGTGTGAATTTCAGTCCTGACGGTACACGTATCGTAAGCGGGAGTAATGACAATACAATTAAAATATGGGACTCTCAAACCGGAGTCGAAACAACAACGATCTCGGGGTTTACCAGCTTGGGTTGCAAAGTTATTTTCAGCCCTGACGGCAGCAGAATCGCTTGCGGTATGAGCGACGGAACAATCAAGATATGGAACGCCAAAACGGGAGCAGAAATAAGAACTCTTTTAGGACAATCGGGTTATGTTTATAGTATTTGTTATAGCCCTGACGGCAACAGACTCATAGTCGGCAGTAATAGAGAAATTAAGATTTGGGATGTCAATACGGGTGCGGAAATAAAAACGCTATCAGCGATTAATTTACCTTATCGCAGTGTAAGTTACAGCCCAGACGGAAGCAATATCGCAGGCGGAAGCGATGACGGAATCATAAGAATATGGAATCTTAGAGCAAATGACGTATCAGATTTTTTCTGGTCAATCTCAAAAACAGACGTTGTTATTGAAAACACGGGGGAAAACAAGACATCAATCTTCCCAAACCCATTTTCTGAGTCAATAACAATTGAATATTCGCTTGAAAAAGGCATATATATAACGATCAACATTTATAATTCAAACGGGCAATTAGTATCAGCTATTGATGAAGGATTGAAAACCGCAGGGAAGCATTCAGCTTTGTTTGATGCGGAGGATCTTCCTTCGGGTGCTTATTATTATTCAATAAAATCCGAGGAAAATGTTGAAAGCGGGAAGATTCAGTTGATTAGATAATAGAAACAAGATGACAGACTCTCTTGAATTGACAAAGAAATCACAATATATTTTATCAATCGCCATTGGCATTCAACACAATAAGTAAGCAATCTGAAAAACGGCGATCTTAAACTCACAATGACAGCTCCGATAAGTCCTGATCTTATCGCTTGGGTTTTGAGTTGGAGAGAAGGTATTAAATCAATAAAACCGCTGAGCTCAAACATAAGTTGATTGAGAAGCATGAGGCGGCTTTGAGAGAGTTGCAATTCTAAACATCAAGACTATTTCAAAACAGAATATCCAACAAACATTATCCGCTCTTAACCGTCAAATCTAATGTGTTGTGACAGATAATTTATTTCAAAAAACTGTGAAAACTGCTTAGAGATATGTCTGTCTTGATATTGAGAAAACCATTGATATATAGTGTGACACACAAATAAATAAAGTTAATCATCAGTTCTCAGGGAACGTCTTTGTGATAAAAAAAGAAGAAAAAACAATATATCAGGGGCAATCCCCTATAACAAATTTTAATAAGGAATTCCGATGTCAAATTTAGATTTTAGAAGACTCAGAAGGCTTCGCTATAATCCGATAGTCAGAGATATGGTAAGAGAAACTCACTTGAATAAGAGTGACTTTATTTATCCTTTGTTTTCAGCTCACGGCGAGAATATCAAGAAACCGGTCAGCTCTATGCCGGGCGTTTATCAAATGTCAATCGAAAACATTGTTGAAGAATGCAAGGAAGTTCGTGATCTGGGCATTCCCGGTGTAATTCTTTTCGGAATCCCCGAGGCTAAGGACGAAGTCGGTTCGGATGCTTATGCCGAAGAAGGAATTATACAGAGAACAATCCGCGCGATTAAAAAGGAAGTAAGTGATTTGCTCGTAATCGGCGACGTGTGTATGTGTGAATACACCTCTCACGGTCATTGCGGCGTCGTACACGGCGATGATATTGTCAACGACGAAACATTAGTCCTCTTATCAAAAATTGCCCTCACGCAAGCGGAAGCCGGCGCGGATATAATCGCTCCGTCCGATATGATGGACGGCAGAATCGCGGCGATTCGTCAAACTTTGGATAATCATAAATATAAGAACCTTCCGATTATGAGCTATTCAGCAAAATACGCTTCAGCTTACTACGGACCTTTCCGCGACGCTGCCGAAGGCGCTCCAAAATTTGGTGACAGAAAATCTCATCAGATGGATATTGCTAATGTGAACGAAGCTATTCGTGAAGTTGAAGAAGATATCGCAGAAGGCGCTGACATAGTAATGGTCAAACCGGCAGGCGCGTATCTCGACGTAATCCGCAGAGTAAAAGACGAGTTCGCTATGCCGACAGCGGCTTATCAAGTCAGCGGTGAATATTCAATGATCAAAGCCGGTGCGCAACTCGGTTGGATCGACGAAGAAAAAATCATGGTAGAATCATTAACCGCAATCAAAAGAGCCGGCGCTGATATGATCTTGACATATTTCGCCAAAGATATAGCGAGATATTTAGATAAACAGTAAGAGAAGAACAAGAACCACCCCCTAACCCCCTCCTTTGCAGGCGGGGGAATAAGAGGAAAAATTCTTGACGGATTCCACTTTCTTCAGTGGATTCCGTCTTCTTTGGCACGAGAACATGAGTAAAAAGTAAAACAGACTAATAAATCGGAAAATGATAATGGAACGGAATAAGAGCAAACAATTATTTGAACGAGCCTTGCAACTGATGCCCGGCGGAGTAAATTCTCCCGTTAGAGCTTTCAAATCAGTCGGCGGTGAACCTGTATTCATGTCTCGAGGCGCAGGATCAAAATTGTACGACGCAGACGGAAACGAATATATAGATTATATCGGAAGTTGGGGTCCGCATCTCTTCGGTCACAATCCGGACTTTATCAAAACCGCATTGCTGAGAGCTTTGGAAAACGGTGTCAGCTTCGGCGCGCCTACTGAGCTTGAAGTCAAAATGGCAGAATTGATTTGCGACCTTGTGCCGTCAATCGAGATGGTCAGAATGGTCAACAGCGGTACGGAAGCAACGATGAGCGCGGTGAGACTCGCTCGAGGTTACACAGGACGCGACAAATTTATTAAATTTGAAGGATGCTATCACGGACACGGCGATTCATTTTTGATTAAAGCAGGATCGGGCGCCTTGACATTCGGCGTTCCGACAAGCCCGGGAGTAACTGCCGCAAATGCAGCGGATACTTTGATAGCTGATTATAATAACATCGAATCAGTTCAAAAATTAATTGACGCTAACAAGGGCGAAATCGCGGCGATAATAGTTGAGCCGATCGCCGGTAATATGGGAGTAATACCCGGAACTGATGAGTTCCTCAGCGGTCTGCGTGAGATTTGCGACCAAGAAGGCATTGTCTTGATTTTCGATGAAGTGATGAGCGGTTTCCGTGTAGCCCAAGGCGGAGCACAGGAAGTTCTCGGAGTGACTCCTGATCTGACAACATTCGGGAAAATCATCGGCGGTGGTTTGCCTGTCGGAGCTTTCGGCGGGAAACGCGAAATAATGCAAAGAATTTCTCCGGAGGGAGATGTCTATCAGGCGGGAACGCTCAGCGGAAATCCGCTTGCTATGTCAGCGGGAATAGCCACATTAGAGCATATAAAAAACAATCCTGACATATATATTCAATTGGAACAAAAAGCGAGTTATCTCGAAAAAGGTTTTGAATCAAATATGAAGGCACTCGGTTTGAGTCTGAGTATGAACCGAATCGGAGCAATGCAATGCCTCTTTTTCACAGAAGAACCCGTCAATAATTTTGCCGACGCAATTAAGTCGGATTGCGATAAATACGGAAAATATTTCCGCGAAATGCTCGCGAGAGGCGTATATTTAGCTCCCGCTCAATTCGAAGCGCTCTTTGTCTCAACGGTTCACAGCAAAGAAGATCTTGATAAGACGATTGCGGCGAATCGCGCGGCACTTGAGATTGTTTACGGGTAAGTAAGAGTAAGAACCACCCCGCCCTTCGGGCACCCCTCCTCGGAGCATGAGGGGAGTTGAAGAGAAATTCCTCTTATCATCCTTGTTATCATCCGCCTCATAGGTTCAGACATTTCTTTCTCCCCAACAAATCATTCCGTTTTGTTATAACTGAAAATTCATCTAAATTGCGATCAATCAACAGAGGCATTAACAAGAATTGAGAGAAATATGAAAAAATTTTGGATCGTTGCTTTTATTATTTCAGTTGTTTTTGTTGCAAACAGCACATCTTTGCCGCAGACAAATTACACTATAGAGAGAATGAATGCAATGGATAGCTGCTACGGTGAAATAATGAATAATCAAATAAAGGCTATGTCCGAAGACAATTACATTCGGTATGGCGTCCAAGGTGAATTGATGCGGAAGATTTCATCCCGCGAGTATTTTCTGAAGACTGATTGTATCAATAATATCATTATGGAAACAGACACAACAAAATTTAACAGGAAAAAATGGGGATATAATCTCTTCAAATATTACGAGTATGAAAAAAACGCAATTCTGAAAAAACTATATTACTCATACATCAACAAGAGACCGTTAGAAATAAAAAAAATCATTGACTCCTTAGACAAAATGTATAATTATTTGGATAGTATCAACACATACAATAGTGCTGCTGATACAATTAAAGGCATTTATATTCCTATTGATATTGATGATTCTTACAAACATATGTATGACTTGTTTAGCAAGGAACAAATTAATAGTTTTGCATCATTAAGCGAAGATAGAATTTCCATCGAACACATAGGTATAGGATTGACTATAAGGAATTATTGGTATCTTTGGGGAGGATCTCGATTACAGAAATATTTTGAGAAATTAGGTGTTGATCATCCTGATAAAATTTCGACAATAATACTTAGTATGTGGTACAAACGTTTGAATAATGAACCAGAGAGTATTGAGGAACTGATTAATAATTGCAAAGCAGATAGTACTCACAAAAACAAAATGAAAACAGCGATCAGAAAAATAAACTTGATATTTATTATCAGCACAGCCTCGCTGTCGGCAGACGTTCGCCCTCGAATTAATGCGATATATATTGATCAGAAAAATGTGTTTGATTCTACTCAGGCTGATTGGTTTTTTGCTGCTTCAATTCTGAACGCTCTGCATGTTGTAACTCAGGAATATATCATCGCTGATGAGTTGCTGTTACTCGAAGGTGACTTTCTCGACGATGATCTGCTTTATGAAACTGAGAGAAATATTCGTTCATCAGGTCTTTTTACTGATGTAAAAATTGAACTCGACTCGCTCAATGAATATACTTATGACGTATATATCACTACTCGTGATAAATGGTCGACTATGCCTGAAATTCTTTTTGGTACAGGCGGCAACACTACCACTTGGGGCGGCAGAATTCGTGAAGATAATTTGCTGGGAACAGGTACGGAAGTATCTGTCGAAGCAGTTAATCGTTCAGAAAATGATATTGGTTGGCAGGCCGCTGCAAGGCTCTCGAAGGACAGATTGTTCCGATCAGAACTTGGATTGACTGCCATGCTGCACTCAAATAAATTTCGCACGGATCAGAATTTGGCACTCTTTAAAGGCTTTCGATCTATCTCGGATAAATACTCATTCGGCATCATGGCTAACAGTACATTCGGAAAAGACTTTATGTATTCTCCCGAGAGTTCTGAATTTGAATTGTTGAACGTCAAAGAAAAACGTCTGAGCGGCTGGTTCTCACGTGCATGGGACAACAATGGTCGTGTGTTTGCCACGGTACTGCTTGAGTTGGAAGATGTGGATCGCGGCAAAACTCAATACCAAAGAGCATTCGACAATTCGGGTAAATTCCTGATCGCCTTTTCATCAGTTTCCGAGGATTATGAATCCGTCACTAATTTAAATCGCTATCAAAAAGAAGATCTGCCGATCGGCGGCTACGGAACAGCTCTTCTCGGAAAGATATTCCCGATCGGGAGTCAAGGAAATTCCTATTACTATGTAGGAGCTCAAGGTGAAAGATCCGTCATGCTCGGCGATCTATATCTGTTCGGGCAGATGACCGGCGGCAGCGCGTTTTCGGGCAGTCAGGGTAAATATACATATCAGGAGTTCCTCGGGCAGGCATTTTATAAATTCAGTGATAATTTCATGCTGACAGCGCGTTTGCGCCAGCAATCCGTCTGGAATTGGCTTGATAAGGATCGCCAATTAATTTTGGATAATGATTACGGACTTCGCGGATTCAAAGCAAACAGCTTCTCCGGCGACAACCGAATAATCACAAACACGGAATTGAGATATTTCCCGGATATAAGCATCTGGATTTTCAAACTGTCCGGAGTTCTTTTCTATGACGGCGGCACGGTTTGGAACCAAGAAACTGAGCTGATGAAGACAGACTGGCATAACTCCGTCGGCTTCGGCATCAGAATCCACAACATGAAATCAACCGGCGAAACAAGCATTTTCCGCATAGATTTTGCTTTCAACGCAGACGAAGGCAAATTCGGTGAGATAATTTTCACGAGCGACCAACTGTTCCCGGCATTTAAAAAACATGTGTTTAAGCTGCCGCAAATTTTCGGACTTGAATTTGATTATGAGTAAGATTTTATAAATTTAATCACGGCGAAACGTTGATTTACAATGATATATGCGTTTTTTGCGCTTCCACCGAAAAAGTGAAGCCGGAATTTCTTGAAGCTGCCGAATGTCTCGGCCGGGCAATTGCGAAAGCCGGTAAAAGAATAATCTACGGCGGCGGCAAAGTTGGGCTGATGGGGCATCTTGCAGATAAAGCTCTTGAGGCGAACGGCATTGTCAGAGGAATAATTCCTAAGTTTTTGATGGGATTAGAACTCGGTCATTCCGACATTGCCGAATTGATTGAAGTGGAGGATATGCACGCCCGAGAAGCGATGATGATGAAAGAAGCAGACGCGATAATCGTGCTGCCCGGCGGAATCGGCACTTTCTCGGAATTACTGCAAGCGATAACCTGGAACAGGCTCAATCAGATTTCAGCACCAATTATTATTATCAATACCAACAACTATTTTGATCCGATTATCAAAATGTTGGACAGTGCAATTGAGGAGAACTTCCTGCGAGCGGAATTCCGCCCGATATGGCAAGCCGTCAATTCTGTTGATGAAGCTCTCGGGCTTATTGGAGCGGAAATTGACGATCCTTGCCCGCAATCTCAATCAATTTAAAACAAACAATCAGTCAGATATTTATTATGAACGAATTGTTCCCGACAGCCGACAAAAAGCAGAACCCTGAGACTCAACCTCTGGCTGAACGCACTCGCCCCAAAAACATTGATGACATAGCGGGACAGCAACATCTTATCGGTACCGACGGCCCCTTAAGAAGTTTTTTTGAAAGCGGAATTTTTCCGTCAATGCTGTTTTGGGGGCCTCCCGGAGTCGGCAAGACCACTTTCGCGCTGATGATTTCAGATTACGCTGATTATAATTTTATCAGGATTTCCGCCGTCGAATCAGGTGTAAAGGAAATGCGCACTGTCATCGCAAAAGCTAAATCACTGCAATCCTCAGGACAAAAAACATTGCTGTTTATCGACGAGATTCATCGTTTCAATAAGTCACAGCAAGACGCTCTGCTCCATGCTGTTGAGAAGGGTATTATTACATTGATCGGAGCGACAACGGAAAACCCTTCGTTTGAAGTCAACGCCGCATTGCTGAGTCGTTGCCAGACCTACAGATTGAAAATTCTTGAGAACGATGATATACTCAAGCTATGCAAGCGCGCTCTTGAAACTGACGAAATACTTTCGAATTTGGACATCAAAATTAAATCTTGGGATTTTCTGCTGACAGTTGCAGGCGGCGATGCCCGCACAGCTTTAAATGCGATTGAGCTTGCTGTCAAAATGAGCTCCGGCAAAAAAGAAATTGTTGTAGACCGTCCTCTGCTCGAAAAAGCTTTGCAGCAGAAAACCGCGCAATATGACAAAAAAGGTGAGTCACACTTCGATACAATCTCAGCTTTTATTAAATCACTCCGAGGATCAGACCCGGACGCATCTTTATATTGGCTGGCAAAAATGATTGATGCCGGCGAAGACCCGAAATTTATCGCTCGTCGGCTTGTAATATTCGCAAGCGAGGATGTAGGCAATGCCAATCCTTTCGCGCTGACTCTTGCTGTGTCGGTCTTCCAAGCTGTTCAATTGATAGGTTTCCCCGAAGCAAGAATCAATCTGGCTCAAGGTGTAACTTACCTCGCTTCATGCCCGAAATCGAACGCATCTTATGCCGGGATAAACGAGGCTCAGGAAGACGTTGCCAAAGGATTCCCCGTAACTGTTCCCTTGCACTTGCGAAACGCGCCGATAAAATTGATGAAAGACGAAGGTTACGGCGACAACTATAAATATCCTCACAGCTTCGAAGGACATTTCGTCGAAGAAAATTATTTCCCGGACGGAATGACTCCCAAGTCATATTATCGTCCCGGGGATTTCGGTAAAGAGAAATAATTCAAATCTCGCTTGAATGAATTATGGAAAAAAAGGAAATAGTCTTTCCGGAACAAATATTGTCAGGACACAAGAAAATCAAGCAAACAGAAGAGTCAATCCTACAACCGATTTGCCGCATGATTTCTGTATATTATTAATATGCTTTTTGATTTATGATAAAAAAATCCTATTTTGACAGTGATAAGTAAACAGATTAGTCTGACGATAGCGAAAACAAATTATGAAAAAAACATCCGTTCCGACGGAAACATATTATTCAACAAACCTGTCCTCGGATCTGTTCCGATTGACTCCGCTTCTTCCGGTTTCTCTGGAGAACGCGCTCGGTTTCGATGCGGCAACAATCTTGAAACAGGTAGAACCGGAAACTAAATCGCTGATATTAGATTGCCGGAAAATGGGATCGTATGACTCTTATTTTGTAATATTCTACGCAGCTTTAGAAAAATTCTGCCTTGCAAATAACATTCAATTCAGTGCCGAAGGCGTGACCGTCGACATGAAAGAATTTCTCCGTCTGTTCGGCTCGAAAAATGATCTGAAAACCGAAATCAAAAAACAATCATTCTTTGTTAATTATCTGAATCAAATCGGCAATCATACAATCAATATTTTAAAAGATACTCGAGATTTCATTGAATTCATCGGTGAGTTAATTTTAAAAATGCTCAATCTAATAGTCAATCCGACTCAAATCCGTTGGCGTGACTTCCCTTTGCATTTTACCAAAGCCGGCGTAAACGCTCTTCCGATTGTATTGTTGATTGTCTTTCTGATCGGAGTAATATCCGGTTATCAGGGAGCCGCGCTATTGTCGCAAGTCGGCGCTGAGATATACATTGCTGATGCCGTCGGCATCTCTATCACGAGAGAACTCGGACCTCTTATGACCGCGATTCTTATCGCAGGGCGTTCGGGGTCTGCCTTCACAGCTGAGATCGGCACTATGAAAGTATCCGAAGAAATTGATGCTCTGAACACAATGGGCTTCGATCACATCAAATTCCTTGTTTTGCCTCGAGTATTCGCCGTTATGATCGCGATGCCGATTTTAACTTTAATGGCAGATTTAGCAGGAATTTTAGGCGGACTCTTGACAGCAATAACTGCTCTGGATTTAACCATAACAGGTTATTTGAATCAATTGCAGAGTACTCTGTCGTATTGGGATGTATTCACAGGCGTCGGCAAATCAATATTTTTCGGATTCTTGGTTGCAGCTGTGGGATGTTTCCGCGGTCTACAAGTTCGCGGCGGTGCTGAAAGCGTTGGGAAATTCACAACGACATCGGTTGTCACAAGCATACTGCTTATCATCATCGCAGATGCAGTATTTACATTTGTTTTCCAAACTTTAGGCATATAGATTTCA
This sequence comes from Candidatus Kapaibacterium sp., assembly GCA_027858275.1. Taxonomy (GTDB): domain Bacteria; phylum Bacteroidota; class Ignavibacteria; order Kapaibacteriales; family UBA2268; genus JAQIDA01. The sequence continues at coordinate 17,156 of JAQIDA010000033.1, forward strand.
AAACAAATATTAATTCAGAAGAATTTTATAAGCAGCGGAACAAAGCTTTTATTTAGGATAAAACATGGAACAAAAACCAATAATTCAGTTAAAAAATGTAACAGTCAAATACGGAGACAGAACTATCCTCGATAATGTTACAACTGACATTATGCCGGGTGAAATCTTCGTGATTGTCGGCGGCAGCGGTTGCGGCAAAAGTGTTTTGCTGCGTCAAATAATTGGTTTGGAACAACCTGCTGAGGGACAAGTCATAATTGACGGTCAAGACTTCGGAGCCACAACCGGAGAAGCACGCCGACAGATACTGCGTAAATTCGGAGTAATGTTCCAATCAAACGGTTTGTTCGCCTCAATGACTCTTGCAGAGAACATTGAACTTGTACTTGAAGAGTATACTCATCTGAACAGTTCAGAAAGGGATGAAGTCATTGAAATGAATTTACGTTCAGTGGGTTTGGGCGGTTTCCGCAATTTCACTCCTGCGGAAGTCAGCGGCGGAATGCGCAAGCGCGCGGCACTTGCCCGAGCAATGGCTCTCAATCCGTCCATCCTGTGTTTTGATGAACCTTCGTCAGGACTCGACCCTGTCACGGCAGCATCATTAGATAAATTAATCAAGAATTTAAACTCAGTGCTCGGCGCTACTATGATTGTCGTCACTCACGATCTGGAAAGCATTATGTCAATTTCAGATCGGATATTGATGCTGGACACAAAAGTTAAAGGCATTTTAGCAACCGGAACAGCTGAAGAATTAAAAAATTACACAAAAGATCCTAATGTTTTCAATTTCTTTAACAGGATCGCATAGGTTTAGAAAAATTTCAATACAAAAAAAACAAATTAAATAAATCGGGTACTGTCATGTCAAAGAAAAAAATAAACAGCGCGTTTCTCACGGGGATGTTCGTGATTTTCGGATCAATAATTTTGATCGGAACAATACTCTGGCTGGGCGCCAATCAATTTCTGAAAGAGAACACACTCTACGTTACATATTTCGAAGGATCGGTAGAAGGGCTTGAAACAGGATCGCCGGTTAAATATCAGGGTGTATCTGTCGGAACTGTTAAATATTTGCGGGTGGCTCCTGACGGCAGATTGATAGAAGCAGTCATGAACATAGATACAAAAATTGAAGTTACCGACAGTCTCCGAGTCAAAACTGAAATGGCAGGCATTGCCGGCGGCAAATTCCTTCAATTATTCTTTCCGACAAACTCCGATATGATAGATTTGTATCCGAGACCTGAATTCATACCTGAACATTATTATATTCGTTCGTTCCCTTCGGGAATAGATGAAATCGAAATAGCCGCAAGAGAAGTAATGGACAATTTGCGCCGATTAAAAATTCATGAAATATCTAATGAAACGATCAGATTCCTGAAGACATCCACCAAATTCTTTAACAACGAAGAGCTATATTCAATTATCGCTAATCTGAAAAACGCAAGTAAGAATATTGATAATTTACTCAAGCAGGCAGACAGCTCGTCAGTATTGCTCAATATTGAAAGAACAAGCAGTACACTCCTTGCGACATCGACAAAACTCGATGAATTCGCGAAAAATTTAAATCTTCAAATCGAAGATATGAATCTAAAAAATACTGTCGACAAAGCCTACGCCCAATACGACTCGACAATAACAGATACTCGAAAAGTGATTAACTCAATAGGCTTTCGCACAGAAACAATTCTTTTCAGCCTGAACGAGGTTTTAGAAGAACTGAAAAGGACTAACAAACAATTGCGCAAATCACTTCGAGCCGTTTCGGACAATCCGTCTCAGGTGTTTTTCAGCGAGCCGCCGCCGGAGGAGGAGTAAAAAGCTGATACAGCATGTCTTCTGTAGGGGCGATCCCTGTGTGGTCGCGCCGACGATATTTAACTTTTCTCTCAACCTCATACGCCGGGCGAGCACACAGGCATCGCCCCTACAAACGAATACAGCAGAGCAATAATCCAACTTCCCGGTTTATCTCCCCCCCCCTTTTGTTTTCAAATTTATTAGCATTTCTCACAATTCTTGATTATCTTGAAAGTTGTTATTCATCTATATTTAGGAAAAGTCATGAAAAATATTATTATTATTATGCTTTTAGTCGCGGCTTCTGTTGCTTCGGTTTATGCCGGCGACGTCAAACAACTATCCGACGATACTAATTTGCATTATACAATTGCCGTAACTCACGGAGGCGAGGCAATCGGTGAGATCGAACTGGAACTCTTCCCGGAGCTCGCACCCGAGCATTGCCGCAATTTTGACAGCTTGGTCGAAATCAGATTCTATGACCGAACCGCTTTTCATCGTGTTATCCCGGACTTTATGGTTCAGGGCGGTGATCCCAATTCAAGAGACGGCGACAAAAGCACATGGGGATTCGGCGATCCTTCTCAAAGAAGTGTTCCGGCAGAGTTTAGTTCCGAATTACATCTGCGCGGAACTCTTTCTGCGGCAAGAGGAAATGACATCAACAGCGCCACTTCACAATTCTTCTTATGCGTTGTTCCTTGCCCGTGGTTGGACAATAAATATTCAATCTACGGTGAAGTCACAAGCGGCATGGACGTTGTCGACCAAATAGTAAACGTCCCTCGTGACGGAAACGATAATCCAAACGAAAAAGTCGAAATGACAATCACAAAGAAAACTACTTCGGCGGAAGATTTGATAAATCCAAGCGCCGGAGCGATAACTATATATCCGAATCCCGCAAAGGACATGATTTCTTTCCGATCTGAAGACAATGCACTTGTCTCCTCAGTTCAAATTATCAATCTAAACGGCAAAGCAGTTTTTGAGGAAGAATTCGCAAACGGCGCTATGCTCAATGATGTCAGTTTGAATCTGACTAATCTCAACACAGGTCTCTATCTTATGAGAATTTTCAAAGCCGACGGCACTGTCAGCCGATTGAAAATTATGATTAGTAAGTAGAGACATACAGATTTTACAAGTATTACAAATCGACAGTCCGTCGGGGATAACAAATACTCCCGGGCTGTCGATTTTTTTGATCCCGCTTCGACTACTTCAATAACTGCATAAGAACTCCGTGTCTACTACGAACAGTTTGAACAACAAGGCTAAGCTTATAGACAAAAATGTAACCAATTAATAATAATCCGTGTCTGAATTATAGATACCGGCGGAGATGAATAAGGTTCAGACCTGATTCCCGCATCATTGAATAAATTGGATAAATCGAATAATCATTATAACAACAACGGGAGCAAACCATGAAGCGCTTAATTGTATTAATTCTGTTTTCTTTAACTGTTGCCGGCAACTGCCGAGCCAATACGATCACAATTGATCAATCGCCAAGCAATGTTGTTTTCTATCAAAAAGGAGCCGTTGTCTCTTACGATTTCACGGCAAATCTAAAAAAAGGTACTAACACAATCGTGTTCAAATCTCTGCCGCACAAAACGGACGAAAACAGTTTTCGTATGTCGTCGGACGCCAATGTTATTATCAATTCTGTTACCTTTGATGAAGAGAAATACGAAAACGTCGAAAGTCAGGAACTAAAAATACTCAGAGATTCATCTGCTACCATCGATTTTATGTTAGAAGTGATTCAAAACAAGAAACAGGTTCTCGAAGGGGAAGAAAAGATCATCAGTTCGTTCAGTCTCAACAACAATGAGAAATCCTCAACAGCCCAAGATTTGAAAACACATGCGGATTACTATAATACCAGAGTCGGAGAAATCAGAACCAATCTATTGGAATTAACAAAAGAAGCAAAGTTGATAAAAGAGAAAAAACAGAAGTTGTCTATTGAAATTGCCTCAATAAACAGCAGCGCTTCTTCTCGTCAACAGTTTAGGGACCGATATTTCATGAATGCCGTGCTGAAAAGCGAAGAGGATAAAAAAGTTAATATGACTTTCAGTTTCTTCACCTACAGAGCCGGCTGGAAACCTATCTACGACATTAAAATCGATGATGAATACACAAAACTTGATTTGACCTATAAAGCAAAAATATGGCAAGAATCCGGCTATGATTGGAATGACGTTGATATTACTGTTTCAACGAGGAATCCTTCAGTCAACGGAGCATACAAAAAATTAACTACATGGTACGTCGGACATCTTACAACAGGAGTTTCATCTACGAGCAACGGCTTTTCAATCCGAGGATCCAGAACCTCAGAAACTCAGGTCAGACTTGACGGTCTCGATATCGGCAACCAATTTACAGGCGGGGCAGGATCCCTGTTTCCAATGGTAACAACGAATCAATTTTCAGAAGTGTCAGAAACCCCAGTCATCATCGACGGCGTTAATGTCGGGACAGCATTGAACACATATTTCTCTTATGAGTATCATCCAAAAGATAAATATGATGTCAAATCATCCAAGAACCCGCAGACAATATCACTCAAGTCAGAAGAGATTGAATGCGATTTTGAGCACTTTATCATTCCGTCCCGAGACACTGAAGCATACTTAGTCGCGAAAATCCCTGATTGGAGCAAGTACAGTCTGCTGCCCGGCTCCGCCAAAGTTTATTTTGGGAATTCTTATGTAGGCAAAACCCATATAAGCACAAACAACGCTGATGAAAAACTCAGTGTTTCACTCGGGAAATCAAAGGGCATCCTCGCCGAGCGAGAAACATTGAAAAAATATACAGAGATCAAATTATTCAGCTCGAACATCGTAAAGAAATCCGGATATAAAATTAAAATTCGCAATAATCGCTCTGAGAACATCAAAGTAACCGTACAAGATCAAATACCCGTTTCAACTCATGAGAGTTTCCAAATTGAACTGCTCCGCAGCGACGGTGCGAAGTTGAAAAAATCAACCGGCATTCTCGAATGGAAATTGGATTTAGATCCCGGCGAAACCGTTGAAAAAATATTTGTTTTTGAAGCGGATATTCCCAAAGGACAGACTTTGAGGAGATAAGGCAGCCCTAACAGAATACATTAGTATTTATAATATTGCAGGGCGATCACGGAGTGGTTGTCCTGCCTTTTTTGTTGCGGCACAGCACTATTGTCTTTAATCTCCTGTTAAAACCACATAAATAACACATTATTTAATCTGCAGCCTATCCTTTATTTGTCTGAACAAATTTTAATTAGTATATTAAAATTCGAATTGATTCACGATAATTTTTCATATTAAGGTGATTATGAAAATGAAATCCGCAAAATTGTATTTATTGATATTAGCAGCAGTCATAGGTTTCAGCTCATGCATAAAACCTGTCACAAGCCCTAAAGAAGTCATTTGTCCCGTTCCTGTTCAGGACTGCGCTCCGACACAGTGGAAGGGAATGCCGTACGACAGCACTAAGACCAATTTGGAAATCGCAGGTTTCCGCTATGCTTTCCGCCCGGTTGAACGTGTCAACACAGTCAACGATGAATGGAACTTAGCATTCTATTCTACAAACAGAGCTTTGATGACTGTAAGCGACGGAGACCGACAAGTTGCCGTTCGAACAAGAATGGTTAAGCCCGACAGAGGCACGATAGAAGGCGGCATAGCCTTTCCCCTCCCCGGTCATGTGGGCTGCGTAAGTTCTGCCGGTGAAAATATTGTTTTTGCGGTCTCTCCTGACAGAGGCGAACCCGGACGTTCGGATTTATACTCCGGCGTTTTCCGAAACAATTGGATTACGAATATAGAGCACATGGGCGCGGGAGTTCATCAGGACGAGCACTCTTTTGAATCGCATCCGGCACTCTATCCCGGCGGAAAACTTGTGTTTTTCACCTCTGACAGACCTTACGGACTCGGCGGTACAGATATTTGGTTTTCTTATAAACTGTCAGATGCTGAATGGTCCGAGCCGATAAATTGCGGCGAATCAATCAATTCGAAATGTGATGATTTGACCCCCTTTGTAACAAATGACGGAAACCGAATCTACTTCTCATCAGCCGGGCACGAAACGGTCGGCGGTTATGATATATTTTCCGCGAGATTCAGCAATAAGTTCAAATCGGCCATCGCGACGAATAATTATAAATCACTTCAGCCCGACGATATCTTCTTTGAAGCCCGCAGAAATATGCGCCCTCCGCTCAATACCGAATGGGATGAATTATTCCCGACTTCTCCGGGCAACGGCGACTCGCTTCTGTATTACAGCTCCAACCAAGCTCAGGAATATACAGCTCGTGCTCCCGGCGGATTCGATCTGTATGTAAGAATGAAAATTATTCCTCTCGAAATCCAAAACGCTAAAGCATACAGAGATATTGCCGAAGCGGAACTCCCTGATATTGACGAGGATATTCCCGAAATAACGATTCCCATAGCTCCAAATTTCGAGCTTAGCGGGAAAGTGTACAACGAAGAAACGGAACAAATAATTCCCAATACATTACTGACTGTAAAAGAACCGCCAAACCCTAAAATAACACAAACGACAAAAACAAATGATGTCGGTGAATACGCTTTGACGCTTGAAAAAGATATTGAATACGAAATCACAGCTCAATCCGAAGACCTCTTTTTCGATACTTTTACGATAAATATTGACGGCTTGGATACTCTGACTCAGAAGACTCATGACTTCTATATACCCGTTACATTGATGCTCAGAATCAACTTCCCGACTGACAAATATGACACTCCTTATAGATTCATTTTGGACAGCAACGGCATAGAGTCCAATATAACTTGGCAAACGGAACTCGACAATCTCGCAAAAAATATTATTGATTACACAGAAAATCTTTCCCGCCTGTTACTCGTCGGTCATACTGATGAAGTCGGTACAGTGGAATACAATGACGAGTTAGGTCAAAATCGTGTAGGCTTTGTGATTTCTGAAGTAATCAAACGCGGCGTTCCGGCAAGATTGCTGCTCGGAAGCTCGGCAGGCGAATTAAAACCTTTGAGACAACGTGAAGGCGAAAGCCTGAAAATGTTCAGAATGCGACTTAGACGTGTTGAACTGCAAAAAACCCTGAAATAATAAGATTCTGTGAAAAGTTTTTTATATTTTTACATATTCTCGACAGATGAAAATAATTGACTCTATAACTATTGATATAAAATAATGACTGTAAAAAGATTTCTGATAGTCCTCCTTTTTGTAAATTTGCTCGGCGGATTCATCCTCTATGAGTATATAGATACCGTTGTCAGCGAGGGCATCCCTTCAGTATATAATTTGGAAAACCCACAACAGAATTTCGCTACTCGAGTTATCAGCGGCGATGGGGAATTGTTGGACCTTTTTTGTATAGAAAAAAGAATTTCAAAACCCGATGACGAAATACCGCAGGATTTCATTAACGCTCTGATCGCCACGGAAGATCGAAAATTTTATAGGCATTGGGGTCTAGATATTGACCGAATTATCAAGGCTATTGTCAAAGGTTTGATGCGAGGCAGTGTCCGCGAAGGAGCCTCAACAATCACACAGCAATTAGCAAGAAATCTCTTTTTGGATCAAAGCAGAACTTTGTCCAGAAAATTGCGCGAAGCCAAAACAGCTATGCTGATTGAGGAAAAATACACAAAAGATGAGATCATCCGAATGTATGCCAATACCGTTCATTTCGGACGAGGTGCCTACGGTATACAATCAGCGGCTCAAATCTATTTCGATAAAATTCCTGAAGAACTTAGCACAGCCGAATGCGCTTTCCTCGTCGGAGTTCTGAAAGCTCCTACTCATTACAACGGAATGGTTAATAAAGAAAAAGCAGTCCGCCGCAGAAATTTGGTTTTGCGATTGATGAAAGATCAGGGCTTCCTCGCTCATACAGAGTTTATTGAAGCTTATGAGTCACTACTCGAATTTTCTCATGGAAAAATCAAGAAAAACAACCAATCATATCTTGCGCCTCATTTTGTAGAAACAATTCGCAAGAATTTGAAAAAGAATAAAAATATCGATTCATATAATTTCTATCGGGACGGTCTGACTATCTATACCACGCTGAACACAGGTATTCAGAAGTATGCAAATGAAGTTGTACAAGATCACATGGACAAATATCAGAAGAAATTCAATAAATCGTGGAGATGGCGGAACAACAAAAAGTTACTCAACGAATTTCTGAAAGAAGCAGCCGAAGATCGCGCAGATTATTCAGCTGCCTCGGCAAGTGAAAAGAAAAAAATATTAAAGAATTTAAAGAGAAATTCAAGCTTCGTAGATTCTGTAAAAAATGCTGTTACAACTGTCCAAATTGGACTGGTTGTAATCAATCCCGTAAACGGCAAAGTTCTGGCAATGGTCGGGGCTTCACCAAAATTCATGGAGGATCAGTCTGACGCCAAATATTCATTGAATCACGCCAATCAGATCAAAAGACAACCGGGATCTGCATTCAAACCTTTCGTATACGCTTCGGCTTTGGAAGCGGGCATGACTCCTGAATCAATAGTTGAATGCGGACCGTATTCTTTTGAATTACCCTCAGGGGATATATGGATACCTCGCGGCACAGGGAATTGCGAAGAAGGTGACACTAAGACATTATATCAAGCCCTCGTCAGCTCTATTAATACAGTAGCGGCACGATTGATAACTGAAGTTACGACTCCCAGACATGTAGTTGAAATGGCACATCGAGCCGGAATTCGTTCACGATTGTTAGCAGTACCTGCCCTTGCTCTCGGTGCGGGCGGTGAAGTTGTTCCTATCGAAATGGTCTCGGCATACGGGACTTTCCCAAATCGAGGCATTCACGTAAAACCTTATTACGTCGCAAGAGTAGAAGACCGGTTCGGGAACACACTTTTTGAGAAGACAAAATCTATTCAAGCCAACGATGTGATGAGCAGAAAAATTGCCGATAAAATGATATTTATGATGCAAGGTGTTGTAGAATACGGTACCGGCCGCTCGGCACGAAAATATTTCAAAGGAGTTGAATGCGGCGGCAAAACCGGCACGACCAATGATTATACAGATGCTTGGTTCGTAGGATATACACCTCAACTCGTTGCCGGTGTTTGGGTAGGGTTCGACGATCAACGGATTACTTTTACGGGAGGCTACGGCTATGCAAGCGCAGCAGCTGCACCGGTTTGGGGCAAGCTGATGGACAAAATTTACAAAGACAAGAAACTGCCCTATAAGCAAAAGCAGTTCCATTTCAACAACAGTGATAGTGATTCCTCTGAATTCAGCAATATGTACACGAGGATACAAGAAATTAAAAACAGAACTTCGAGCACAATCACAATAGATTCAAACGCACAAAACAATGGCAGCAGTACTCCGAACATTAAAAGTTTGGACTCGCAAAAACGAGGACCACAATAATGCAAAACAATCTGACATTCACAAACGGTACTAATCTTAGGATCGGTACTATATACGGGATAGGTAAAAATTACTCTAAACACGCGCGCGAAATGGGCGGAGAAGTGCCAAAGGATCCGGTTGTGTTTATCAAACCCGCAGCATCTTATGTAGAAGACGGCGGAAAAATTATCATTCCCGATATATCAAAATCCGTACATCACGAAGTTGAGCTGGTTGTTGTAATATCAAAGGAATGCGTTAATGTCAAAAGCGAAGACGCTCACGAATACATAGCGGGCTACGCTGTCGGTATCGATGCGACTCTGCGAGATGTACAGAGCAAAGCAAAGGCTGCAGGTCTGCCCTGGGCAACAGCAAAAGGTTTCGTCACTTCAGCGCCAATTTCCAAAGTCGTGCCTGCTGAAGAAATCGGAAACAAAGAACCGCTTTTCTCATTACTCCTCAGCATAAACGGAGAATTGCGTCAAAAAGGCAATACTGCCGACATGGAAAGATCCGTCGGAAAATTGATTGAATACCTATCCGAGATATTCACTCTGCAAAGCGGCGATTGTATTTTCACCGGAACCCCCGAGGGAGTCGGACAACTGAATAAAGGAGATAATGTTAGAGCTGAATTAGTCGATCAGGTTTCTTTGGAAATCATTATCGAGTAAAATTCGACATTATATCTATTTTTTTTCGAGAAAAACATCAATACAAGCAATATTATTTTTTTTCTGTCATATTTCTTTAATATATTGATCATTGAGTTCTTATTGAAACTTGGGTAAAACAAAGCAATGTATATAATGAACAATAATAGAGCAATCTTATGAAAATCAATACTTTTCGGCTGTTATTACTCATTTCGAGTGCGGCAATGTTTTCATGCGCCGGACACACACGCACAGAAACAGATGTGTATACTATCACAGAACGTGATACCTTGTATACTCATCATGTTCAAAACGACCCCGGCAACAGGGATCGCGGTATTATCTACCCATCATCAAAAGTATTCAAATCAGAGCGATTGGTCACACAACGTGACAGCATCGTCAAAAGACATTATCCCGATTTTATCCGGCTTGGATTATTCGAAAGCGTCGGTCTGATCGGCTCAAGCAGCGATCATGTAATGGATGTAGGAATGTTTGGTATATTCCCCGATTATAACGGGATGGATATGGAGGATGTCAACCGCAAGAACAAACTGTTCACCGGCGGCATCTACAGAGTGGGCATAATAGAACAACGAGTTCGCTGGTTCAACGACGCGAAGAACTGGACTATCGGAACATCTCTGGTCGAGATGATAGCTCCCGAAGCTCGGTTTGAGCATACTTATCTGACCGTCGCTCCAATATATGTGAGAAAAAGATATTATCTGCGCGAAGAGATTCCTTATATCTGTGTCACTCCGGCGGCCGGCTTTGCATGGTTCCCGGGGCTGTCGAATTATCTAAACCTGTCGGCTTCATTGGATATCGGGTCCATCGGCGGGCTCAATTTGAGAGCATATCTCGGATTGTTTGTCGGCTACAATTCATCTAATACTAACCAAGTCGCCAACAGCGATTTGTTAGATAACGATGAGTCGATAACAGATGTTTTCCCATATTTCGGCATCGGAATATCAGTGCTTGATTTCCATAATTTAGTCCCTGAAACGGAAACTGAATGGAAAGATCACGAACATTCATCGTGGCGTATTGGCTTGGCTCAAGTCTCCCCTTTGTGGACCAACTCTGAATATTCCTATATGGAAAATGTAGAAAGAGCAATTGGGAACGGGGATATCCCCAACAGCGGCTCCGATCTGATCAAAGGACTTTCTTTCAGCTTTGCCAATGCCTCAATTGCACTGCCTTGGTTTGCGGAGAACAAGTTCTACTTAGGCACATCCCTGGTTAATTTATTAGTACTCGGCAATTCAAATTGGGGGCTGGGCATACTGCCCGTCCGCGCCGGATTAGTACAAACACTGGTATCCAAAGAATTGACCATTGAACCGTTTATCGAATGGAATTATTATCCCTCTTCATTTGTGAATTTCGGGGGAAAATTGAATATGCAAGTCAGTGAAAAATTTACCGTCGGAATTATTGCCGGTTATGCTTCAGGTTCGACCAACCTGCAATTTGCCGGTGATTTATCAAATGAATTCGGTACAGGAGGAGATATTTCCGGAATGTACTTCGGCATTAATCTCGGGCTTCTTGACCAAATTTTCACTCCGGAAGAACTTAGATATAACAGATAATAATTAATTCTTACTTGAGTATCAGAAAAATGAAAAAAATAATATTAATATCAGTTCTGCTCAGCTTTGTCCTGACTGCATGTCATCCTGAATTGTTTGAATTCAACACTCAAATACCGGGAGAATATAGAATTGCCGGGTTAAATATGAGCAATGATTTCGAGGACATAGAATTCTATGCCGATAATGCAATGCGAATGTATCCCGGTTCAATAGCTTGTATGATGCTCAGCGAAATCACCGATCTATCAGCTGATATGACAGTGCAATTGTTGGAGGGACAGGGATTGAAGTTCTTCATAAGATCGAATTGCAACTATTATCCCGATCACCCGGCAATAACTTTTGAATATCGCATCGACGGGTACATCATCAAAGAAGATGACAGAATAGTTGCCGAATCAACGAAACCGACTGCTGATTACGGGGAAAAAGTAAGAATCGTGATTCACAATTATGCCAAAAATATAATGATTACCGCGGATTGTGATACTTTGTGCAGATTCGACACATACATTCCCAATACAGAATACATCATAGCAGAAGCTCTGCCCGAAAGCTCGGCGGATATTTCAGGAATAAGCTTTATGGATACTGACGATTGGGAAGACAGTGAAAACTATATTATTCAGTATGAATGACAGCGTAATGTTACTCAATGATTTTAGTGCTACACAAATTAATACCACAGCAACGGTTACAGATATTTTGCAGTTATACCGGAAATTCTTTTAATTCAAACTGAATTGGTCTTTTGTGTAATCCTCAGTATCCCAAACAGCCAAATTATAGAATCTTTGGATAAT
>JAQIDA010000034.1 GCA_027858275.1 Candidatus Kapaibacterium sp.
TTATAATGCCTTGGAAGAATTCGTTTACATAAAATATAAAGACCCTGAGGCAATTCGTCAAGAATTTTCATTTATTGAATATATTTTCAAAAATTCCCAATTCCCGCCTGAAATCATGCATGGTCTCAAAAGAATTCTTGATGATTTCGAAGGAGCTCCTATCGTTGTACGTTCGTCGAGTATTCTTGAAGACAGTTTTAGAGGATCTTTCAGCGGAAAATACAAGAGTTTATTTATAGCGAATATCGGAACAAAGCAGGAGAGAATGGCTGCACTGGTCGATGCTATATCTGAAGTCTACGCAAGTACTTTTGGCCCTGATCCAATCGCTTACAGAAGCGAACGCGGTCTGCTTGATTTCCGTGAAGAAATGGGAATATTAATCCAACAAGTGGTCGGCAATAAAATTGGCAAATATTTTATGCCGAGTTATGCCGGAGTTGCATTCAGCAACAACGAATTCAGTTGGTCTCCGAGGATAAAACGAAAAGACGGTATGTTGAGGCTGGTAGCAGGCATGGGAACACGAGCTGTAGATCGTACAATAGACGATTATCCCAAATTAATATCTCCGGGTCAACCCGGACTTAGCGTCAATAATCGATATGAAGACTTGTTGAGATATTCACAAAAATATATCGATGTGATAAACTTGGAAACAAATTCATTCGAAACAATTGAATTTACTGATTTGATTGAGAAATACGGAAATCAATATCCGGCAATTGAAAAAATAGTTTCTTTCAACAGAAACAAAATGCTTGTGAATCCGATTAGCGCGATGAGTGATTTCAAAAATGAGGATCTGATTGTTACATTTAATCCTCTGATCCAGAACACTAATTTTATCAAACAAATAAAAGAGATACTTGACGTGCTTGAAGAAGCATACGGCGGACCTGTAGACATTGAATTCGCTTCAGACGGCAAGAAATTATATATGCTTCAATGTCGACCTCAAAGTCATTTCGAGAGTTTTGCGGATGTAAAGATTCCTACAAACATCTCTGATGAATCAAAAGTATTTACTGCCAACAATTATGTAAGCAGCGGTATTGTTGAAAACATAGAATATGTAGTATATGTTGATTCTGTCGGCTATTCGAAGTTGCAAACGAAAGAAGAGATGTATGGAGTAGGTCGAATAGTTAGATTATTAAACAGAGAATTGCCAAAAGGCAAATTTATTCTTATCGGTCCCGGACGTTGGGGCAGCAAAGGAGATATAAAGCTCGGAGTTCCTGTCATTTCTAGTGATATCATTAATACAGCTATGTTGATAGAAGTCGCTCGCGAAAAAGGCGGGTATGTTCCTGAGCTGTCTTTTGGCACTCATTTTTTCCAAGATCTTGTCGAGGCTAACATTAGGTATTTACCTTTGTATCCTGATATTGAAGATAACTTGTTCAATGAAGACTTCTTGATGAATTCGGAAAATCACCTTAGCGAATTTGTCGATGATGTAAAAGATTATGAATCATTTGTCAAATTAATAAAAGTGTCTGACAAACAGGCAGGTTGTAGTATGTCAATATTTATGGACGGCGAGGAAAATGATGCTGTAGCATTCATTTGCTAGTATAATAGCTCGTTTTTTTTTGAGTTGATAAGACAAAGTAAATATTAATTTAGATTTTACAGGATGATATTTCATTGTTAATGAATTTTTATATATATTGATCAAACAACAATGTTTCCGTCAAATTTGTTTTTTGACGGTTGATGATCGTTCAAAGACTGATGTTAAGTTTGATTATCGGAAGAAAGCATGTCGATATTAACTGAATTAACAGAAACTCACGAGTTCGCGACTCTGCCTATAGTCGTAACTCGCGTATTGGAGTTGTTGCAAAGAGATAATATTGATGTTCGTGAAATGGCTAAGGTTGTTGAGACGGACTCGAATTTGACTAAGACCGTTCTCAAAGTCGTAAATTCAGCTCTATACTCTGTTAAAACCGAAAGCACAAACATCCAAGAAGGAATTCTGTCGATAGGCATGAAACGTATTTCGAATATTGTACTTGCTGTATCAATACACTCTCAATTTATGAAGAGTTCTGATAAGAATACTAATCAATTGATAAAAATAATTAGCCGACATGCTGCATGTACAGGTGTTATCTCAAAGTACATTGCGTTTAAATTGAAGAAAAATTACAACGAATTTTCGTTTATCGGTGGTTTTCTGCATGATATTGGAAAACTTGCAATGTTGCATTATGATGCGGATAAATACAGAGATTGTTTGGATATGATGAATAATAAAGCTGTAGATGATTGCCAAGCAGAAATTGAGATCTACGGGGTTGACCATCTTGAAGTCGGCGGTGCTCTCGCGCGTTTATGGAAGTTGCCAAAAGAGTTGCAAACAATAATTGAATTTCATAATACTCTTGAAAACATTGGCGAGAACAATGAACTCATTGCAGTGGTACG
>JAQIDA010000083.1 GCA_027858275.1 Candidatus Kapaibacterium sp.
TATCAAAATAATAAGGCAATGCCATGGCTGCATGTTCTTTTTCTGATATTTCCATCAAATCAGCGAAATAGGCAAATTGTTTTTTCGCCGCTTGCGGCAACTTATTATAAATTTTTGTGAATGCCGAAGCATCGGCATTAATTAATTCAGCGATTTTTGCAGCGGAAGAAACAGTTGTTTCGTCCTGCTCATCGCTGAGTCCGAAGAGCTCCAATAAAGCTTCCATTTCGTTCATTTTGCGCGGATACATTCTGAATCGAGGCTCGAGTGAATCAGGTATACCTAATCGATTCTTCGCGAGTTGAATGGCAGTGCCGAGTCCGCCTCGAAGATCAACAAGTCCGCGCTCGAAAGCATCGTCTCCGACCCAAACTCTTCCCTTAGCCAAAGCGCGAGTTTCTTCAAAAGTTTTGTTTCTGGATTCAGCAACCTTGTTCAGGAATCTGAAGTAAATGCCGTTTGAGAGATTATAGAGTTTTTTCTTATCTTTTGCCTGCATAGCGAGCATCGGATTCAAAAAGTTAGCATTAGCGGCAGTCGAGATTGTGTCAACAGTAATATCAAGTTTCTCGAGCAATTTGCTGAAATTCGGAATAATCAATATTACGCCGATTGATCCCGTAATTGTATTCGGATGTGCCACAATCGTATCACAGGCCATAGCCATGTAATACCCGCCGGAAGCAGCTACGTCACTCATTGAGGCGTACACCGGTTTTACTTTTTTCGTTCTTACAATTTCATTCCACATTACTTCCGAAGCGATAACCGAGCCGCCCGGGCTGTCAATTCTCAGGATAATAGCCTTGACATTGTTATCTTTACGAGCGCTTTTCAAATATTTTACAATTTCGCCGGAAGCTATTGATTTTTCGTTATCAAATGGACTTGTTTTGCTGCCGGATTTGATTGCGCCGACAGCATTTATAATTGCGATTTTTGTGTTTCGATCAGTTTTCTTGACGGATAAAGTTCCGACTCCGTCGAGGTATTTTCGTATTGAAACAAATTTTAATTTCATGTCTTCAAAATCTTCACCGAAGACTTCTTCTTTAATGATTCTCTTGACCTTTGTTTCCGAGGCCAATTCATCCACAAATCCCAATGTTTGAATAGTTTCTGCGGTATAAATTCCGCGATTCAGAGCAGACAATACTTTTTCTTTATCCATTGATCTGGATTCGGCAATAGCACCGACAAAATTTTTATATCTGTGATCGATCAAAACTTTGAGCTGATGTCTCGATGAATCACTAAAATTCTTTCGACTGTAACTATCACCGGCAGATTTGAAATCTTCAAATCCCTGAACATTGAATTCCACCCCAAATTTTGCGAACATTCCTTTCATATACATCGCGGAAATATTGAATCCGTCTAATTCCATTATGCCCTCGCTCGACATAAATATTTTGTCGGCGACTAAGGCGTTGAAATAGTCTGTTTCTGTACCGATTTCGATAAAGGCGTAAATGAATTTGCCGGATTTTTTGAATTCGATTAATGCGTCGCGTATTTCCGCGGCTTTCGCGTAGCCCATTGAAGTATGAGACGCTTTTATGTAAATCCCTTCTATTTTGTCATCATCAGCCGCGTGTTTGACGGCTGTCAAAACATCATAGAACGAAACTTTTGAACCGGGAGCACCGAAGATTGCTCCAAGATCGCTGCCGGTATATTCATCAAGTGAAGTACCATAATCAAGTTTTAATACAGAATTTTGGGTTACTTCATAAGGTTCCGTTTCAAAAGAGCTTGCCACACTTCCGATAAGTGCGATTACGACCACAACAAAGCCGACTACAATGGCAAGGATTACCGCGACAGGTATCCACCATCCGGATTTTTTAGGTGCTTGTCTGTAGTAAGGCGGGGGAGTGCTTGTATTTGGATTTGACATTTTGTTTCCTTTAATAGTTGCTGTCAAAATATGTTTCTGTATTCCACTACGATTAATTCCGTTGAATGTTTCTTTATTCAAAGCAGAACGATTATAAACATAATGCTTTTTTGTCAAAATTCCGAGTTAAAAACGAAAAAGCCCCGGCATGATAATTGTTGATAATCTGTCCAAGCAGCATTATTCGCTCATAAACAGGGATATTAATATGGAACTCGCAAATCTTGATCTCATCAGCTTAATTATTATCGGAGCTTTAAGCATGAAAGTCCTGATCAGATTGAATAAGAAGGACAGGCATCTTTTTTGATGAATTTTTCAGAAATACAGAAATTTGCAGGTTGAATCAATGCAGACAAAAAAATTTCCGCCTCCGTTTGTACGACAACAATATTATACCTATATTCAAAGTTAACAAATGTTAATTATGTATTTTGTCTTTAACAATTGTACGAGAACAGATCTTAAATGATACAAAACAAACTGACCGGACGATACAAACCCGACATTTTGCGGGAAATGCTCAATTCTATAGCTGTTCTTTCAGGTCAGTCAGCGTCAATCTTTTTTAACTCAGAAATGATACTTTCAACAGATCGCTTTGTCTCTGCCAAAGATAATGCTGATTCTACGGAGCTTGCCGGACTTTCAGGCGATTTACTCCTCAGGAATTACTCCGACAAAACAATAGATTTAATCATTCCGTTTGAATATGATTTCGACAGCGGATATGAATTGATTATACAACCCTCTTCCGAAGAAATCGTTTTCCAGGACGGTCGTTTCATACTGACAGACGAAATGAAAAACAAAGTCGGGCATTTTCAAAATTTCCTGAGATTTATCGTCGAAGACTCGCTGCTGAGTTCAAATTTGCTCAACAATATTAGCGTAGATTCATTGGAAGACTTCATAATTGTTGTCGATCGAGATCTGAAAGTTACATTTGTCAATAAGTCTTTTGAACTTTATGCCGCCAAGACTTCTTGGAAAGCTGAAGATATTTTAGGCACGAACATTTTTGATATATTCCCTTATCTTCCAAGCAAGTTTATTCAAGAATACAGAACGATTTTAGAAACAGGGGAGACTGTTGTTTCTGAAACTGTCAGCCTGATAGACGGAGAAATCAAAGTCACTGAAGCTCGTAAAATTCCAATTTTCAAAGCAGAAAAAGTTATTGGAGTATTGTCAGTGATCAGAGATATTGCCAAGCGTCGAATCGCGGAAGCCAAACTCAAAGAAAGTGAGATAAAATACAGGCAATTGTATTCAGAGATGAACGAAGGATTGGCTCTGCACGAAATGATCTACGATGATGACAACAATCCCGTTGATTTCACTATGGAAGATGTCAATCGCGCCTATGAGAAATCCCTGGGGATAAAGAAAAGGGATATTATCGGCAAACTTGCTTCGGAAATATACGGAAGAACGTCTCCGTTTATTGAGATAGCCGATCAGGTTTTAAAATCAGGCGTTTCGCAAACCTATGAGCATTATGCTGAAGAACTCGACAAACATTTATTGATTGCATGTTTTTCTCCTGCTGAGGGCAAATTCGCGAATATTTTTCATGATGTTACTGATAAGGTCCGGGCCTTGAAAAAGAATGCCGATCTGAGTTCCGAGCTAAAAGCCAAAAATAAGGAAAGCAGGCAATTTACTTATGCGGTATCACATGATCTGAAAAGTCCGCTCATAACAATTAAAGGGTTTATGGGTCTGATAGCAGATGATTTGGCAGAGGGGAATTACGATCGTATCCCGGAAGACCTGGTGCGAATTTCAAACGCTTCCGACAAAATGGATGACTTACTCGATGACATTTTGAATTTATCACGAATCGGTTTTGTCGTCAACAACCCTGTCATTATCCCGATTAATAAATTGATCAGCGAAGTAATCGAACTTCTCCACGGAACAATATCAGAAAAAAATGTTACTGTTAAAGTAAGCGAAAACATGCCTGATCTATTTGCTGACTATCGCCGCATTTCAGAAGTATTTCAAAATTTAATTGAAAACAGCATTAAATTTTCTTCTAACCAAAAAGAACCAAAAATCGAGATCTCCTGTGAGATGAAAGGCGAAATCCCTGAATTTCATATTCGAGACTACGGTATAGGAATTGATGAAGAGGATCAGAGAAGCATATTTGTCTTGTTTAATAAAATTGATGACTCATACAGCGGCTCAGGCGTAGGATTGTCAATTGTCAAAAGAATTTGTGAGCTGCGCGGAGGCTATATCAAAGTAGATTCGCAAGGACTCAACAAAGGCACAGTCTTCAAATTTACTTTTACCGGAGAATAAACTTGTTCAACAGGTATTATTCAATTACCGGCACACACATCATCATGGAGCAATGCTTCAGAAACATAGACAATCATATTTTATTTACTAAAATTAATATATATCAATCCAAATACAGGAATATTAATTTTTTTAATAAAGTATTTTTTCATATCTTAAACTGTTACGGAAACAGTATTTATATTATTCACTCATTTTTTTATCTATTAGGCAGGTTCATCAGTAAGCTTATGGAAAGAATTTATCAGATATTACTCGTTGAAGATGAGCACATGCATGCTGAGCTGGTGTATCGTGCCTTCGAGTCTCAGGCAAATAAATATAAGATAGATATAGCCTCCTCAATCAAAGACGCTGAGACCTTCATTAAGAAAAATTCTCCTGATCTTATTATTGCTGTTTGGTTATTGCCGGACGGAAAGGGCTTGGAATTACTGTCAGTTGATCCTGACAAAAGATCATGCCCGATAGTTGTTATGACTAGTCACGGAAATGAAGTTATTGCCGTTGAGGTTATGAAATCCGGTGCTATGGACTATATCATTAAATCTACCGAAACCCTCAAAGATATGCCACATATAGCCGGTCGACTGATTGAGGAATGGAGCAATATTACTGAGCGCAAAAACGCTGAGAAATCCTTGCGTGAAAGTGAAAAATATAACAGAAATTTATTTGAACTATCTGCCGTTGGTTTGTTCTTGCTTGATACTTCCGGTATAATTACTGATATCAATCCCTTGTGCGCTGAGATTGTCGGCAGAACTGCTGAAGATTTATTAGGATCGGAATATTCTGACCTTTTGCCCGAAGAATTCTCTGATGTTGAAAAGCAGCTGTCGAAATCATTGGCTGAAACCGGACGATACGGCCCTTTGGAAATCGAGTGGTTCCATAAAAACGGCAGTCGTATACCCGTAAAAATATCCGGGAACATATTAGAAAGATTAGGCAAGCCCTTCGTTTTCTCAAGTGTCGAAGATATCACCGTTCACAAAAGATCAGAATTAATACAATCTGTTCTGTTTGAAATCGCTAATGCCGCCAACAAATCTGATAATATAGATGATTTGTTCAACGCAATTCATCGCCAGCTGTCTGAAATAATTGATACTGACAATTTTTATATTGCCTTGCATGACAAGGAAAATGACGCCTTCAAGCTTGCATATTCAATCAATAAAAATAATAACGAGCCATACATTGGATCAAAAAGCTGTGTTTCTTTTGTTGTTGAAAATGAATCCCCGGTTTTACTCAATGAATCAAAATACCTTAAATTAAAACAACTTGGCAAAATTAAAATAGTTGCTGACCAACCACAAATTTGGTTGGGTGTTCCTCTTCGCGGGACAAAGTCGATTATTGGAGTTGTGGCTGTGTATAGTTTTGAAAGCGAAAACAAATACACTGAGTCTGACTTGAAGCTCCTTCAATTTGTATCTGATCAAATTGCGCTTGCCGTTGAACGGAAATTGCATGAAGAAGAAACAATTAAAGCGAAAGAATCCGCCGAGGCGGCAAACTTTGCTAAGACGATGTTCTTGGACAATATTAGTCACGAGTTACGTACTCCCCTGAATCCCATTATCGGATTTTCTAATCTGCTGCTGACCTATCATGATATTGGCAAAGAAGCAAAAGATATGATGGAATTGATATTGTCATCATCCAAAACTATGCTATCGATTGTCAATGACATATTGGATATTTCAAAAATTGAAGAAGGTGAAATCACCTTTGAGAATACTGTCTTGAATTTGCATGACTTTTTCAACGAGACATTCATGCCATTGAAAATTCAAGCGGAACAATCCAATTTAGTATTGAGTTGGGAGATAGACGAGAGCGTACCCGAAAAAATAGTTGGCGATTATCATCGACTTTGGCAAATATTTAATAATTTAGTAAGCAATGCCATAAAATTCTCAGATAAACATGAAGGGAAAATCCTGATTAGCGCGGCGATGTGTCCTCCCTCTCAGTTATACTCTTTGAAAAAAAACAACCGGAACGCTAAGTCAGCCCTATGTTTCTCTGTTACGGATGAGGGGATTGGAATTGAAGATGATAAAATAGACAATATTTTCGATATGTTCTCTCAGGCTGACAACACACTTACTCGTGAGCACGGCGGAGCGGGTTTGGGCTTGTCAATAGTCAAACGTCTGGTTGAATTAATGGACGGAGTTGTTCTGGTTGAAAGTGAGCCGGGCAAGGGAACTCGTTTCGATATGCTTTTGCCCTATGTCGAGCCCGAAAATTTCACTGCAAAAGTAACAAAAAATATCAGTCCTTACGTCATGACGGTTCCGAATTCAGCCTCGCGTGAATTGACAAGGGTGTTGATCGCCGAAGATGAAGTAACGAACAGATTGTTTTTAGAAAAATTTCTGGTCGCACGAAACGGATTTTCTTCAACTTTTGCTAACGACGGAGTTGAAGTTGTTGATCTGTTCCAATCGATTCAGTTTGACGTGATTTTAATGGATATCAGAATGCCGGTTATGGACGGTGTTAAGGCCACTGACCGGATTAGGAGTATTGAGCGTGAAAACGGCGGTGTGGAAACCGGAATACCTATTATTGGAGTAACTGCTCAGGCAATAACCGGAAGCAAAGAACGTTTCTTGGCAGCTGGAATGAATGATGTTGTTTTTAAGCCTTTCATCGCTCAGAATTTAATTAATACGATAAAAAAAGCGGTTAATAAATTGGATTAGAAAAATATGAATGATTATTACGCAAATCGCCCGATTAGGGTAGGTATTGTCGGAGCCGGCAAACTCGGTTTGTCTTTGGCTAAATTGTTTAACGCTTCCAAACAACTCGTTTGGGTTGTGGAGCGCAACGATTCGCGCCGAAGAATTTTAAAAAAGAATGTTCAGGCTGATGTTTACGCTTCGATAAACCATGTAAGACAGTCCGCGGATTTTATTTTTATAACGGTCGGCGATCCTATTATAAGGAATATATGTAAAGAACTCTGCCGGAAACTGGGTGTTAAGCTAAAAGGTAAACACATTATCCATTGCTCCGGATCGAAAAAAGTTGATCTTATTGAAAGTGTACGCCGTGTAGGTGCCGTGCCGGTTGCCGCACATCCCTACCAATCATTTTACTATCCTTCAGAAAGGCTGTTCGACGGCATCAGCTGGGGCGTAGAAGTCAGTGGTGATCCCGACCCGGTTATTAAATTCCTACGTACAACAGGCGGTTTCCCTGTTCTGCTGAGTGAAGAAACTGCTTCAAACAAAGCACTCTATCACAGTTCCGCTGTGGTCTCGACCAATTTCATCAGCATGGTGTTGAAACTAGCGACAAAAATTGCTCTGAAAGCAGGAATCAAGCCTGAACAGTTTATTCCGCATATTGTAAGAACCTCGGTCTACAACCACTTCAAGGCATATAATCGCCGTGACTCGATGCCTTTGACAGGACCTTTTGCTCGAGGCGATGTTGAAACAATTGAGACACATCTCGAAATGTTGAAAGACGATCCCGAATTAGAACGACTCTATAAAGTGATGGCAGACGCGACACTTGATCTGTCAGATGCTGCGCACTATTATGATTCAATGACATTCAAAGCCATGAAAAAGCTCATTGAGGGTGAAATTAAGGACTAATCATTGAAATCCTCAAATCAATTAAAAGACAAAGCAGGCAGCAGAAATAAAGTTGCGGCTTTGTCTTATTTGTTTTTCGGAACAGGCTTAATTAAGAAGTATAAAACCGAATTTACTGTTTATCACGCCGGTCAGAGCCTGAATTTACTTATTGTTTCTCTGATTCTGATTGTCTTGTCGTTGAAGATTCAATTCATAGGATTGTATTTTTTATTGCCTGTTTCTTTGTTTGTTATTGTGATGTGGTTGATAATCGGAATACGAAACGCATTACTCGGAAGATATGAACCGCTTCCGTATATCGGGAAATATGTGTTGATAAAAGTCAAAGACAAGACAAATTGAAATTATTTTTGTAGGGGCGAACCCTGTGTGGTCGCCCGACGTTTTGTTTCGTAAAAAATTAAAGTGAAGATTGATGATGCGCCGGGCGAGCACACAGGCATCGCCCCTACATTCAATGCAGAATTAAGATTGAATATTAAAACAATAATGAATAATAAATGAGTATACTCGAAGCAATTATTTTGGGAATAATTCAGGGTTTGAGCGAATTTATCCCGATCAGCAGCACGGCCCATCTGACCATTGCCGGACAATATCTCGGACTCATCGATCCGAGTGATCCCGAAAAATGGACAGCTTTTATTGCTGTTATCCAGCTCGGCACTCTGGCAGCTGTTTTTGTATATTTCGCCAAAGAAATACGCGATATTCCCATTGCTTTTATAAAAGAAAATATCATCGGCAAGCGTTTGCCGTTCAAACAGCAATCCTCCGATGCCCGGCTCGGACTATATATAATACTCGGCTCCATACCTATCGCTGTAGTCGGATTGGGTCTCAAAAAAGTTATCGAAGGCGGCTTTACAAAAGATTTCACTGTCATCGGGATCAGTTTGATTGCCCTTGCTCTGATTCTCGCTCTTGCCGAGAAAACCGCGAAATTCAAAAAAGATATAGACAACATTACATTGAAAGATGCTATAATCGTGGGGCTTTCACAATGCTTGGCACTGATTCCCGGAGCATCGAGATCCGGCACAACAATCACGGCAGGACTCTTCCTCGGGATGAATCGTGAGACGGCTGCGAGGTTTTCTTTTCTTCTGTCAATTCCCGCGATTTTCGGGAGCGGAATGTTAGAATTTTACCAGAGTATTGAACTCTTGTCTGTCGAAGAATTATTGACTTTGACAGTTGCCGTAGTCTTTTCGGCTATCAGCGGCTATGCGTCCATTGCGTTTCTAATCAGTTATTTACGAAAAAATTCCACAATGTTATTTGTCTCTTATCGTGTAATATTGGGAATTCTGATATTAGCGTCAGTTTCGTTGAATTTATTCTAAATTGAAAAATCATTATATTTGTACTCTTGAGATAAATTTGTATAAATATCGGTAAATTTTGATAACTACAATAAAATATATAAAAACTATGGGGTTGAAAATGTCTAAATTCATCAGAAACAGTGTATTGCTGACGGCAATCCTAATTATGTTCCAATTCTGCTCATCAACAAAAACATTTGATAACAGAGCAGCCGCGGAATATTTCATAACAGTCACTCAAGGCGGAGTGGAATTAGGCGAAATTGGTATGAAATTATTCAAGGATGAAGCTCCTGAACATTCGCGAAACTTTGACAGCCTCGTTTCTATTGGATTTTATGACGGCACCTTGTTCCATCGCGTAATGCCCAAGTTCATGATTCAGGGCGGAGATCCTCGATCAAAAGAACCTCGTTCTCAAACTAATATCTGGGGCTATGGCTTGCCGGGACAAAAAAAAATTAACGCTGAATTCAGCGAAACAATGTCTCATACTCGGGGAATAATCTCAGCTGCTCGTAGTAATGATCCAAATTCCGCTACTTCACAATTTTTTATCTGTGTGGATGACGCCTCGCGATTGGACGGGAAATATTCAATTTTCGGAGAAGTTGTTTCAGGAATGGATGTTGCCGATAAAATCGTTAACACTAAAATTGACGGAAGTGATGATGCCCTAACAAGACCCAAAGTCAATATCGAAATGAAAATCAAAAAAGTTAATAAATAAATTATTAGATCAAATTGAAGGAATTATTAATGTCTAAGTTATTAAAAATAATACTGCCGCTTCTTATCTTGCCGGTTCTGTTTCAGTTCTGCGCAACCGTTCCGGAATTTCTCCCGAATGAATATGTCATCTCGGTAACTCAGGGCGATGTTGTCTTGGGTGATATTGATATTAAAATGTTTAAAAAAGAAGCACCTCTGCACGTAAGAAATTTCGACAGTTTAGTTTCTATCGGTTTCTACAACGGAACAGCTTTCCATCGCGTAATCCCGGGATTTATGATCCAAGGCGGCGATCCAAATTCAAGACAACCTTTTTCAGCCACAAACCCATGGGGCTCCGGTCAAAAAGGTCAAACAAGAGTCAACGCTGAGTTTAGTAAAACTCTAACTCACAAACGCGGTATAATATCCGCCGCTCGCACAAACGATCCAAATTCCGCAACATCACAATTCTTTATCTGTCACAAAGCCGCAAAGCATTTGGACGGAAATTATTCGATCTACGGCGAAGTAACAAAAGGTATGGATGTTGTCGACAAAATCGCGTCCGCTAAAAAAGGTCGATCAGACAGACCTCTCGTTAAAATTGAAATGAATATTAAAAAGAAATTGAATCCTAACAGATAATTTATTCCACAACAAAACAGGAAATTACAATGGCTAATCCGGTATATAATATTAAAATCACTCAGGGTGATACAGAGTTTGGAAATGTCGAACTCGAACTTTTCCCCGATGTTGCTCCCAAACATGTAGAAAATTTTGAGAACCTCGTCGCAGAAAAATTCTACGACGGCTGCGCTTTTCATCGCGTTATCCCCGGATTCATGATTCAGGGCGGAGATCCTCGATCAAAAGAACCTCGTTCTCAAA
>JAQIDA010000196.1 GCA_027858275.1 Candidatus Kapaibacterium sp.
ATACCGTCTAATCTGATAACATAAGCGCCTGCGCGTTCTGCTTCTGTGTAAGGAGGATTAGGATCTGTTGAGCTCGGGTACATTCTGCCGACGGGCAAGATTGCGCCGTTTGCCGGATAAGAATCAACGAGTTTAGGACCGCCTGCGCCCCATGTCAAACGTACTCCCTCTTCAGTCCATGCTGAGCCTACTGCGGCATAAGTATTATTGTTTAATGTACCGAAATCCTGGTTAGGAGTTATTCCGTCAGTTTCGCTTCTTCTGCCGGTCCATTCTGAGAATCCGTATGCTCCCGGAGGATACACGTTTACGTAGTTAACAGAGCCTCTGGTCGGTCCCTGATAACCATTTAAGCCAATCATTATAGGATAAGCGGGCTTGCCGTAACTGGTGTAGTTCCAATAAGGATCAGTCGTACCGGTAAGGATATTAACTTTACCATAATGGATTTCAATTTTATTTGATCCTTCATACAATCTAATCTGAACGTCAGCTGTTTGTGTGGGGACATAATAGTAATAGTGAATCTGCTGTTGCGGCCATTCAAAAACTGCAATTCTTGAACCCGGGCTACCCAGAACTCTGAATCTTGTTTGTCCGTAGGGATACTTATAACAATACCCGAACAACCCATAAATGGTCGGTGTTACTGCCTGATTGTTCATTCCGGTCGGCTGATAATAGTAAGAGGCCATTCTTCCTACATAGTAGTAAGGATACCTTGTTCCGGATTTCCATGGGTAGAATGAAATACAGGCAGCTCCAAAAGCAGCAATACGCGTATTTGCGGGATATACATGATCATCGTAATTAAATTCGAACGGCAAGCGCCATCCGGTGTAATACTGGCTATATGCCATCGCGCGAGCCGCATATGATGTCAGCGGCACGTAAGTGGCTATATCCATTTCCATTTCCGTGTCCTGAATTAAATCTGCTTTTACTTCCGGGACGGAAAAGATGATTAGCATTGCTACTAAAGCAACGCTGAAACTTGTTAGTAATTTTTTCAACATAGTGTTGGACTCCAATAATTATACAGACTTTTATGCCCGATTTCTTCCGGACCAAAAGAAATCTGCACATTTATTATTTTCCATTTTTTGCGGGATTTCTCCCCCGCTATCTTTAATGACACATTAGTCGCGAAAAGGTCTCAAACTTTTTCAAGATATTTCTAATTTAATTTTAGAAGTTATTAACCCGCAGTGTCTTATGATTCAATATTTTTTTGCTTGTTCAATCTCCGTTTGTTTTGTCACATAAACCAATCTCAAAAATAACAATTATTATGCCGGCGGCATTGGTCGTAATGACTGTATGCTTGTGGTAGTATACACTACAAGAAAGGATGCGGACGGAACAGGAAAGTTATTTCACGAGTACCAGTCGTTCAAGCCGGACTTCTGTGGAGTTTTTAATTCTGCAGAAATATACACCGCTGGGCAAATCGCAGCTCTCAAAAGTGAAAATTTGTAATCCGGGGTTAAGCATTCCTTTATGCAAAGTCTGTACTTTTTTCCCGCGAGGATCGAAAACTTCAATTTCAATAAAATCTGATTCATACAAATCAAAGCAAATATTTGTATAATCATTGAATGGATTTGGTCCGGAAAACAAATTATGAATGACTTTGGAAGTCTTGCCGGCAATGAGTTTAACTTTAACGTATAGGGAGTCAAAATACAGAAATCCGTTTTTAGCCTTTCGAGCCGAAACAGTCATAAATATTCCTCTATACCACTGCCTCGCTTGCAAAATCAGCGATAAACTGTCCCGCAATTTCCAAGTATCCTCACCTGCATAGTAATCGTATTTATACCGAAATTCAACATCATATATATCTTCACTAAACGGTATGTCATAAGTCCAAGTCTGCGCACCCGGACCTGTTGTGATCGAGTCAGGCCCTTGGATTGTCAAGCTGTCGAGCAGTTGATCTTCGAGAACAATAAACTTGTTTTCATTCATAGTATTGATCGGCTCCAAATTCCGGTCCCGCAGATATTCGATTTGGGCGGCAATTGAGTCATGATTGTAATTCGAATTTGAAGTATAGAAGAACCAATCTACGGACATACTTGAGGCTCCCGAAAAAGAATGCTCGGGATCGAAACCAATGATTGTCTCAAGTGTGAATTCAGGGAATCCCTCCTCGTCAGGCATCGGCACACCCCAATGGTCTGTGCCGGAACAATCACCGACCCAAACTTCTGAACCGTCGGCAGCTAAGCTGTCACAATACATTGAATAATAAATCATTCTGTCAGTAGTATCAATATTGATAATAATTTCATACCACTGATCTTCAATTATCGATTTTCCCTCAAATAACTGAGAACAATCTTCATAAAGTTCCCTTCCGCCGTCAGAGTCGATTATACAAGCAGGGGAGAAGTATCGTTGATTGTCATAATCATTAGATGAATAGAATAATAATTCAGACAGACTATCCGAATTTTGATAATTCATGTATGAAATTGATATATCGGATTGCAGATAATTATTATTGTCATTGCTGAACCGATAACGATCCGACTTCAGTCGAAACTCTTGTGCGGAAGATCCTGAGCCGGGAAGTTTAGCAAATTTACATCTCAGAGCGAAAACTCCATGTTCGAGAATGAACCCCGATCGAATAGCCGGAGGCAATGAACCGGACGTGAAAGACTCATTGGTGACTAAGTCTATACCGTAATCACGAAAAACTACGGATGCTCCCTTAGCAAAAGGCTCATCCTCAATATTGTTCCTCCTCCAAGCACGACGAACATCATCGCCGCTACCCGAGAATGACCACCATTTGTTTAATCCGAAAAGGCTTGAGTCGGAAGCAAAATCAGCACTATTGTAGTTGAAATCCTCAAAAATCAGCACGTCGAAACCCTGTCCGTATACGATTGCCCTTTGGAACAGGAAAAAAGTAAACAGTAAAAATAATATTAGAACTTTATCGACATAATTCGTTTTCATAGCAGTTCAGGTCGCATCCTTAGATTGAACTAAAAGAAACAATATAAATAAAATTCTCCTAAAAGCTCAGGTTATTTATAAAGTTTTTGAAAATAATTAGATTTTTTCACAATCATATAAATAGATTTCCGCCCTCTGTTCATACATGATATAATATTCTAACCCGTCAAAAATATTCGGACAGTTGCATTTAAATTATAATCGACATTGAGTGCGAAAACGATTTGCGCACATATTCGTATGAATCATGAAAATAAGAATCATAGATCATATAACAAACTACTTCGGAGTGTTCTTCGTACATCAGAAGATGCACATATACCAATATTGGCACCTTAATAAAAGGATTAATTATGCAAAAAGAGGGTCGCTTAAATTTAGATTCGGACGTTATTGTTGAGTTTTATTATGCAATTGATGGGAAAAAAATTGAAGCTCACTTTGTTACTGACTCACCGGGTCCAGAAGAGAACCATATTCTGACGATAGAAGGTTGGACGGATGCTCAGGGCAGAAAGACAGGAGAAAAAAGATATTATAATTTGAGTAGTTTTATTGGTGTCATTTGGATGATATATGAGTTTAATTTAAAAGACAACCGCTTGGATATGATAGTACATATGGTTGACGACAGGATATGTGATCTCTATTTCATCAATCCAAAAGTTAAATGTACGCTCAATGGCGAAATGATATTTTCTTACGGATAGGAATAGTATGGCAGACATAGTTTGTATTTGAAAACGATTTGAAGATTAAAATAATTCAGAATACTATAACCTCAAGCAATTGTACAGACGCCCAATTTGGGCGTCTCAGCACGAAACACCCGGATTTGTGTTATAGGAGACGCCCAAATTGGGCGTCTGTACACAGGGCGGTATTCCTCTTCGATGTCTGACATCTTCAGAAGCCCCCCCATACATGATATAATATTCTCATTCGTCAAAAAAACTTCGGACAATTGTATTTAAATTATAATCTTCAACGAGTGCGAAAAACAATATGAATTTTATAAACCCGGCAGTTTTGACAGGTCTTGCGGCCGCTTCTATTCCTCTGATTCTTCATCTGCTAAATTTACGCAGATTGAAAACCGTGGAGTTTTCAACCCTGCGATTTCTTAAGGAATTGCAGAAAACTAAAATCCGTCGATTGAAATTGAAACAGATTCTTTTGCTGATTCTCCGCACTCTGATTATCTTTTTTATAGTTATGGCATTCGCCCGACCTGTTATTGAAGGTTCTTTGCCCCTTGCCGGACAGTACGCCAAAACCAGTGCGATTATTCTGATTGATAATTCCTTCAGTAATGATATGTCCGATGAATTCGGCAATAGATTCAATCAGGCGAAAAACGCGGCGGTTTCCATACTGGACGGTCTCAAAGACGGCGACGAAGCGGCGATAATCAAAATGACAGACATTGATGATGAGCTGAATTATTCGTATACACGCAATCTCGACTTCCTCAAAGAAGATTTTTCGAAAATCACTGTTTCCGGCAAGCGTGCTGATTTGGAGCAAAGTTTGCGCCTCGCCGCGCTCGTTTCGGAAGACGCCATGAATCTCAACCGAGAAATATACATAATCAGTGACGCTCAGAAGAACGTATTTATGCGCGAACTCAATGACTCGCTTCAACTCTTCGATGAGACGGTTTCAATATATTTCATTCAGCCCGGATATGATACAAAATCCGAAATCATGAATATATCCGTTGATTCATTGAATGTATTGAATCGAATTTTCCAAGCTGATAAGCAAGTCGAAGCGGAAGTAATCCTGCGCAACAATTCTGCAAAGGATGCCGGCGCCGTGCTGATAAGTATGTTTTTCAATGGCGACCGTGTTTCACAAAGGACAATCGACATTCCGGCAGGGGAGACCCGTGCCTTGACAATAGCCGCGGCTCCGCAAGAGACCGGTATTATCAAAGCCTCAGTCCAATTAGAAGAAGACGCGCTTTTGGCGGACAATTCAAGATACTTTGCGTTTATGATTCCCGACAAGCCTAAAGTCGCCGTTATCGGAGGAGCTGAACAGCTCGCTTTTATCAAGCTTGCGCTTAAAACTGAAATCGGAGGGAAATCTCCTGCTCAAGTAGCATATGTTGATGTTAGTAAATTCGCCGGGATCAATCCCAAGAAATATGACATTATAATTTGTGCCGGCGGATCTTATCTCAAAAGTGATCTTCTGCGACTCGAAGCTTATGTAAAAGACGGCGGCGCGGCACTGATTTTCGCCGACAAACGCACTCCCGAGAAAGTGTTTAATGAAGCGATCGCGCGCCTCGGATTCGGAACTTTGAAATACGCTGAATACCCTGCCAATTTGCCTGCGGCGTTCACTTCGACAGATAGAGTACATCCTTTGTTCGAAGGCGTTTTCAAGGGCACTACAGACAGCAAAAAAGTTGTTGAGTCTCCCAAGATTTACAAATCTTTGACCTGCTCCGGCGGTCAATCCATAATCAATACCGCTGCAGGCTCTTTCATGTCGGAAAGCATTCTCGGCGACGGACGCATCCTATATATCGGCGTTTCTCCTGATCTCAATTGGAGCAGTTTGCCCCTGACCGGTCTTTTCCCGACACTTGTTTATCGCTCTGTAATATATCTCTCATCTCGCGAAGGTCTCGGCGTATCCGTGCAAGCAGGCAGTCAGTTCCGCTTAACACTGCCCAAACGAGTTGCGGCAGGCGGCAACTTCAAAATCATCGATCCCAACGGTAAGGAATTCTTCAGCGAAGCAGCCATTCTGCCCTCCGGCGCGACGCTCTCATTCGATAACATCACAGATTTCGGCGTTTACTCTGTATATACCTCAGCAGATCGTCCCGTGGCGGTTTTCGCCGTCAATCCGCTTCCCTCGGAATCCTATCAGGACATTCTGACCCGCGACGATATTCGCGAAGAGCTTAACGGCAGAATAAACGAAAAAGCTTCAATCAACTTTATCGATGACATTAACAATATAAGCCTCGATATGGAACGTGTAAAGACAGGTACTGAACTCTGGCAATTGTTTGTGGCTCTTGCCCTGCTCTGTGCTTTTGCTGAGATGTTGATTGGGCGGAGTTCGAAGAGTGATGTGGAGTAGGGGGGGGGGGGTATAGATT
>JAQIDA010000335.1 GCA_027858275.1 Candidatus Kapaibacterium sp.
ATGCGCTTAGCTTCGGACTCCGGCGTACAGAATATTGAAAAATTTAATTCGGTCGCCGAAGCGGTCAAAACTGCCTGATCAAGCTCCGAGACTACAGTTGTTACAGGTTCGTTTTTTACGATCAGCGAAGCGATTGAAATCGTCGAAAAATATCACAAATAATTATAGATATTTTTCATACATTGCAGATTGTTCAAATTGAAAAAATACAAATATTTATAAACACTCTACAGCAGGATATAAAATGATAACTCCGGATACCCACAAGATCAAAAGAGCCTTGATTTCAGTATCAGACAAAGCCGGAATCGTGGAATTCGCGAAAGAATTGGACGCTCTCGGCGTTGAGATTTTCTCAACCGGCGGTACGAAAAACAAATTGAAAGAAGCCGGCATCCCTGTCAAAAGCGTAAGCGATATTACCGGATTTCCGGAAATATTGGACGGACGCGTCAAGACATTGCATCCGGCAGTTCATGCAGGATTGCTTGCCAGACTCGATCTTGAAAATCACATCAAACAGATGGACGAGCATAATCTCGCTTCCATAGATTTGCTTTGTGTCAATCTATATCCCTTTGAAGAAACTTTGCTGAAGGGCAGCCCGCACAAAGATATGATCGAAAATATCGATATAGGCGGTCCGACAATGTTGCGCTCAGCAGCTAAAAATTATCTTTGGACTGCTCCGGTTGTTAACCCGAATCAGTACGAAGAGATTATCAACAATATGAAATCTTCCGACGGATGTTTGACTGAATCTTATCGTGAAAAACTCGCCGGCGAAGTATTCACTCACACGGCTTATTACGATTCAATTATCTCCGGATATTTCAGAGATTATAATAAAATTGAAGTCCCTGATACTCTAAGTATTCCGTTGCAAATTGAGCAGCCCTTGCGCTACGGCGAAAATCCACATCAAAACGCCGTTTTGTACGGAAATTTCACAAAGCACTTCAAACAGCTTCACGGCAAAGAATTATCATATAATAATATCATTGATATCGACGCGGCCGGCAAACTCATTATCGAATTCACAGATCCGACCGTTGCGATTATCAAACATACTAATCCTTGCGGAGTCGGAACGGGCAATACATTGACCGAAGCATATAATAAAGCTTTCGCGACTGATACAGTTTCTCCTTTCGGCGGAATTATCACAGTCAATCGCACTTTAGATTTAGAAACTGCCGAAACGATTCACGGAATCTTCACAGAAGTTATCATTGCTCCGGAGTTTACTGCAGAAGCTCTGGAACTCTTGAGCAAAAAGAAAAATCGTCGTTTGATTACAGCCAATTACGATTCACTCAGAAAAATGTTGAAATATGACTATAAATCAGTCACCGGCGGATTCCTTTGCCAGGCAACTGATACTGAGTTGATGAGCGACGAAGGTTTGAAAGTCGTCTCCAAACGTCAGCCGACCGAAGCGGAAATGAAATCACTAAAATTCGGATGGATTGTTTGTAAACACGTCAAATCCAACGCGATTGTATATACTGTCGATGACAGAACAATCGGAATCGGCGCAGGACAGATGTCAAGAGTAGATTCAGCCAGAATCGGTGCGGCAAAAGCCGAATTGATGGGCTTGGAAATCAAAGGCACAACTGTTGCCTCCGACGCATTCTTCCCCTTTGCCGATGGTGTGGAACAAGCAGCTGAAGCAGGTGCTACTGCAGTAATACAGCCGGGAGGTTCAGTTCGCGACGAAGAAGTCATTGCGGCGGCTGACAAACTCGGGATAGCAATGGTGTTCACCGGTCAGAGACATTTCAGACATTGATAGGAAATTAAGTTCCTACACAACAACATGATGTCCGTCACTTTTGAAATGTCGGACATTTTTATAACAAGCAGTGCAGTAGCAGTTTAAGAGCATGGGTTGAATTTTTATTTTCTAAAACAAACTCCTTCTATGACCTAATAATTTCCGGATCAGAATATTTATGATAAATAAGTCTGATACATCCCGTCGATTGTATGTACCCAAAAGTAATGTTCAGTTGTCTTATTTGTAATAATAGTAATTCATGTGTTTGATTGTGACCTGCATATTCATTATTATTAATCATTTACTTTAATTAAGAGTTAGGATTTATTATGAAAAAGCTACTCCTACTATTCATTTTATTAATATTAGCTTCTGTTACATCAACCTATTCGAACGGCTTCAAAATTACACACCCCAACGGCGGTGAACAATTCGGCAAAGGTACTGACAAAATCATTACTTGGGAAGGCTGTGCGGCTGATGATGAGATTACTTTGGAGTACAGTACTGACGGCGGTCATGATTGGAAGACTATCGCGGATAACGCAACGGGATATGAGCATGAGTGGAAAAATATACCAAATTATCTGAGTGATAGTTGCCTTATTAAGGCTTCGGTAAATGATACAACAGCAGATGATGAAGTGATCCTTGGATTGGGAAGACTCAATCAAGTCATCTACAGCCCGGACGGTACGAAGTTGGCTTCCTGCGGCAGCTGTGGTATTTTTATTTGGGATATTGCGACGGGGGATACAATCCTTTCCATCAATGAATACAAAGGACAAGTGTTTTGTATTGACTATAGTCCTAACGGGAAGAAAATCGCAAGTGAACTTGGATCTAATGTAATAATATGGGATGCTGATACCGGAGCTAAAATAAGAACTTTGCCCGGAAATCCGCATTATATTAAAAGCTTATGTTTCAGCCCGGACGGAAAATATGTTGCATGCGGGTTTGCTAACACAATAAAAATATGGAACGTTAAAACAGGAGTCGAATTGAAATCCCTCTCAGGATTGGTCGATGAGGTCAGGGGTTTGTGCTACAACCATGACGGCAGCAGACTTGCCGGAAATACTGCTAAAGAAATTAAAATATGGGATACCAGAACGGGAATTGAGACATTTAGCCTCTTCGAAGACGAACACTCTTTTTATAATAGTGTCATTTATAGTCCCGACGGCAACCTTCTGGCCTGTAGAAGAAGTAATAATTCTATCGCGATATTTGACACCCGGTTAGGACTGGAAATAACAACGCTCATGCGTATTTATTCTGCTACATATTCGATTATATTCAGCCACGACGGCAGTAAGATTGTAAGTGCCAGCAGTGGCCAAACCATCAAGATTTGGGATTTAAAAACAGGAAAAGAGATACAGACAATTTCGGGATACAGTCGTGATGTTAAATCACTGAGTTGCAGCCCTGACGGGACACAATTCGTTTGCGCAATTAGTTCCGGAATAATGATTTTGGATGCCAATACAGGAGCTGAAATCAAGTCGTTTACCGGACACAACGGGCTAGATAATACTGTGGTTTACAGACCGAACAGACAGCAACTTGCTACAGGAGGCGAGGACAATACTATCAAAATATGGGATACTCAAACAGGAAAAATTATAAATAACATTTCAGGGCACTGGTCCAATATTTCCGAAATTGTTTATAGTCCTGACGGTAACAAAATTGCAAGTGGGAGTTGGGATCGTAGGATCAAAATTTGTGATGCCGATACAGGCGCGGAATTGAAGAATTTAACCGGGCATCAATCAAGTATTTATTGTATTGCGTACAATCATGACGGAAGCCGGCTCGCAAGCGGAGGTTACGATGAGACGGTCAAAACATGGAATACTTCCACCGGAGAGACAATAAAAACAATGTCGGGACACCTTCATATTGTCTATGCTGTAAAATACAGTCCTGACGGCAGCAAAATCGCAAGCGGGGATCTTCGAGGAGACCTTATTATCCGGGATGCCTACACAGGAACGGAAATAGAAGACTTGTCATGGTGGGCTCATAGAATTTACAGTCTATGTTACAGTCCCGACGGAAATTGGCTAGTCTCCGGACACAGTCATGGTAAAATTGTGATATGGGATGCTATAAAGAACCAATACGATAGAGTTCTGATCGATCATACCGATGATGTTCGTAGTTTACAATTCAGCCCGGACGGAAGCAGAATCGTAAGCGGAAGTATGGATGGAACAATTAAAATATGGGATTTTAAAACAGGAGCCGTGTTAAAAACGATTAACCCTCATTGTTCAAAAATCTACAGTGTTTGTTTCAGTCCGGACGGAAGCAAATTGGCAATCGGATGCCAAGATGGTACTGTTAGAATATTGAACGCGCAAACCCCGGACATCTCCGATTCATTCTGGTCAATGACAAATTTTGACGCCGTTGAAGAAAACACAACAAAAAACAATTCTTCAACATATCCAAACCCATTCTCTCAATCAATCACAATTGAATACAGCCTGGAGACAGCAGCCAATGTGACAATCAATATATATAATTCAAACGGGGAAATAGTATCTGCTATGGATGAAGGATTTAAGATCGAGGGTAAGCAATCCGCCTTATTTGAAGCAGAGTCTCTGCCTTCCGGAGCATATTACTATTCTGTAAAAGCCGGAGGTAAACTAATCACCGGAAAAATGCAGTTGATTAGATAATTAAATTCTTGATTGATTAGTAGCCCCTGATATCCATGATTCAAACGGTATCTAAGAAGGCGACTTACAAAAAAAATTGGTATTATGAACATAGAAAACATTTGTCACTTTTTACAGTGTCGGACATTTTTATATTTCAGCTCTATAAGATTACTTGCTTAAAGTTTCTTAACTTGGGGCAAGTTTCAGTACAGAAAGCAGAAAATGAAAATAAATAAAAAATTGTTGCCTGAAGAAGACAAGGATAAGAAAAACTATCCTGATTATATTGAGCAGGTCTACAAATTTGATATAACAAAAAGTCAATCGCTGATGCGTCTTGACAAATGGTTGACCGAGAACATTAAGAACGCCACACGAACCAAAGTCCAAAAAGCAATTGAAAACGATCACGTCACGGTGAACGGCAAAGTCGCTAAGGCAAGCCGAAAAGTACATGCGAACGACAAGATCGTTTGTACGATAATGAAAGCTCCTCCTATTGACCTGATCCCTGAAGATATTCCTTTGGATATTTTGTTCGAGGATGATTACATGTTGATTGTCAACAAACCTCCGGGAATGGTGACACATCCGGGATTCGGTAATCGATACGGCACTTTGGTCAACGCAGTGCTTTATCATCTCGGAATGAGAGATTCTATCTCAATCGAAGTGGACGAGGATGATACTCCTGAAGCTGAGGCTCTGAATGAAGGTCAGATTTTCGCAAGCGAAGATATTCGTCCGGGAATCGTTCACCGACTTGATAAGGATACTTCCGGTCTGCTGGTGGTTGCCAAAGAACCGGGTATTCACTCTAATCTCGCAGCACAATTTGCCGACCGCAGTATTGACCGATACTATTATGCCTTAGTTTGGGGCGAATTCGACGATGACAGAGGACGCATTGAGGGAGATATAGGAAGATCCACACGCGACAGGAAACTGTTTGATATTGTAAAATACGCCGGAAAACATGCAATCACAGACTACGAAGTAGTTGAACGATTCGAGTATATGACTCTTCTGCGTTTGAAATTACAGACCGGACGCACTCACCAGATTCGTGTCCATCTGACTCATAAATTCCGTCCTGTCTTCGGCGATCAGTCATACGGCGGTGACAAAATGGTTTACGGCGCAAACAATCCTGAGTTCAAGCACGCCGCAGAAAAATGCTTAAAACTCGTTAACCGGCAAATGCTTCATGCCCGCACATTGGGTTTGACTCATCCGGAAACCGGGGACCGAATTAGTTTTGAATCTGAATTGCCGGCTGATATGCTCGAAGTGATTGATATAATCAGAAAAGTCAATACGAACAGATACAGCGAGTGATTATTAATAAGCGAAAACACTGAAGAAGCTGTATTTATATTTTCTCAGAACAAAAAAAAGAAAGATTGTATCACTCAATCTTTCTTTTTTTTTGAATTATTATCGACTTATAATCTTAAGCGCCGCGACCCATAAAGACTACTGAGATTGTTCTCGCCAGAATATATATATCCAAGAACATTGACCAATTGCGGATATAATGAACGTCCGTGATTAATCTTTCTTCGAAGTCGGATGCGTTTCTGTCTGTAACTTGCCACAAACCGCTGATTCCCGGAGGGACTTTGAGGATCATTTCGTCATGACCCAACATTTTGACTTTTTCCCAAGGAATGTAAGCGCGCGGACCGATAAGACTCATTTCGCCTTTAAGCACGTTGATAAACTGAGGCAGTTCATCCAAACTATATTTTCTGATAAATTTCCCGATACG
This sequence comes from Candidatus Kapaibacterium sp., assembly GCA_027858275.1. GTDB lineage: Bacteria > Bacteroidota > Ignavibacteria > Kapaibacteriales > UBA2268 > JAQIDA01. Next base: position 6,236 of record JAQIDA010000335.1, read on the forward strand.
AGTAAGTCTCGGGTCATTCTGCATTTTGTGATAACGTTCGTATTCTTCGCGCAATTCCTGATTATGATTCAGCAATACAGACAATTTCTTTTCTGCGTCGAGATGCATTGTTCTGAATTTGATAATCTTGAAGCGAGTATTATTGATACCCATACGTACTTGTTTGAAAAACGCTCCCCCTCGGGAGTCTATGAAAATCAATATTGAAACAAGCAATATGATCGGCATAGCTATCACACCCAACAATAGAGACAGGGTAATATCAAAGGCTCTCTTTTTCCAATACGAAGAACGTTTGAGCAATCTTTGCTGCACTTCGAGTCCTAAAATACCGCCAATGTCACGAGTCGAAACCCAGAGGCTGGAGAGACCGAACAAATCAGGTATAACAGTTGTATGAGTGAAAAACTTAGAATACTTTTTGATTATTTCTTGCTGGCGTTTTCTTGAAACACTCGGCATGGCAATAATTGAATGATCTATATTAAGCTTTTTCGCTAATTCCGGAAGTGTATCAAGTCCTCCGATTACTGGGATATTATCAATATAACCCCAACGATCAATATCATCATCAACGGCTACAATTGGTTTTAGACCAATATGCGCGTGTTTTTGTAACGATCTGATAACTTTTTCACCGGCGCCGCCGGCACCGATAATGATGACAGGTATGCCCCACCATGATTTAGAGCCGAAAATTTTGCGAACAAGTGAACGCCCCAAAGGTACTGATATAGTCGCGAGAATCCATGATGACAGATAGATCATACGGGAATAGTCCCAAGGATCTTTCATCAGGAAGCTGATAGTAGTAAAAATCGCGAATACAATGGTTGTACTGTAGGTGATCAGTCGAAGTTCCTTGATAACGTCAATTCCAAAGCCCGGATATAGACCGCGCAGGAAGAATATTAACGGTAAACTCGCCAAAATGAACGGCATAATGGAGAGATAGGGAACGGAATTCATCGGGCTGTTAAGAATCAATCCGCGAAGCAGAAATGATACAAAGATACTCAGAGCCAAAAAGAAAACATCAGAAACAAGCAAAATTAATCCGCCGCCAAGTTTGCGAAGGAAAACTTTTGATTTGTGAACAGCGCTTACATCAGGGGCAGTAAACAGATACGACAGTTGTTGGAGAGTTGGTGTTTCCATTACACTTCTTTTCCTTTGTGATACACAACAACACTAATTCGTATCAAATTTTCTATATATTGACCTGTTATGGTAATAATAGAGTTTCTATCAGATATAAGATTTTATAAAGCATTTGAAAAACACTTTATAAATGTGTTTATAATTACACGTTAATTAAAGACGGAATCAACTTGTGTCAGTAATGATAGTAATCATCAACAACAGTGAGATCCACTCTTTTTCAGTTAATGCAAATATCATGCCGAGATGATATAAACGTCAAATTTTTCAACAAAGTCGTAATTATAAAAAACAGGTAGGTGTAATGAGCATATTTTTCCGAATATTTAAAATCCTTACCCCCCAATATATAATTATTTTTGATAAAATCAAAATAAAAAATCTCGAATTACAAAAAAATCATATTCCGAGATTACATACATAAAAAGTATTTATCTGTAGATGCCCCTGTCAGAGTTGTTAATAAAGTCTAAGCCAACCTTGATATAATCAGGGATTACACCGTCCGAGCACTCTGATCTATATTTTTCAATGCCGTCGCCGGTATTCAATCCGGAATGAAGCACAATATCGTAAAAATGTACAATTTCGTTTATTTGGTCTCTGCTGAAACCTCTTCTGAGCAGGCCGATTTTATTAACACCGTCCACTTTGGGAGGTATTGTGCCGACGAGAAGATAGGGTGCCACGTCTTTGGCAAGTTTGACATCCCCGCCGATCATAGCGTGTGCGCCGACTTTGCAGAACTGATGCACTTTGACAACTCCGCCGAGTATAACCCAGTCCTCCAATTCCACATGTCCGGCAAGCTGGCAAGCGTTCGCCATAATAATATGATTTCCGAGTACACAGTCATGCGCTACGTGAGCATAAGCCATAATCAGGCAATCAGAACCTACTACAGCTTTTCCGGAAGCAGTCGTACCTCTGTTGATAGTTACATATTCGCGGAGAACTGTGCGATCACCAATAACTGCAAGAGTAGGCTCGTTTTTGAATTTCAAATCCTGAGGCTCTGTGGCGATCACGACACCTGAGTGAATGCGACAGTCTTTGCCGATACGAGTGCCGTTTGCCAATACAACCGATGAACGGATTTCAGTGTTATCAGCAATAATGACATCGTCTTCAATAATCGTGAAAGCTCCGACAGAAACATTTTCTCCGAGCTTGGCTTTTGATGATACTATCGCGGTGGGATGTATATTTACCATTTTATGCATCTTCCCTGTTAACTAATGCTGCCTGAAATTCTATCTGAGTCGCGACTTTTCCGTTGACCATCGCCTTGCCCGTGAATGAGTACATATTGAAACGCTGTCCTGTCATCTTGACTTCCATTACGAGTTGATCCCCCGGTATAACCGGCAGGCGGAATTTTGCGTTTTTAATACTCAGGAAAAACACAAGTTTATCCTTGAAATCATCAATTGATTTCAACAATAATAAGCATCCGGTCTGCGCGAGTGCTTCGCAAATCATCACGCCCGGCATAACGGGTTTTTCGGGGAAGTGTCCCGGGAAAAACGGTTCGTTCACTGTTACATTTTTAATGCCGATGATTGAGTTTTTTTCAAAATCAATTTCGGCTACTTTATCGATCATCAGGAAAGGATACCTGTGAGGCATCACTTTCAGTAGATCGTATATATCCATTACGACATTTTTATTTTTGGACGCGTTGAGTTTATCAATTTTTTTCTGTTTCAAATATTCCGCGCGAATCAATTTTGCAAATTCAATATTGCTTGCGTGACCCGGGCGCGCGGCAAGCACTTGTGCTTTGATCGGGACACCCGCTAAGGCAAGATCGCCGAGCAAATCAAGAAGTTTGTGTCTTGCCGGCTCATTCTTGAAACGCAACTGAGCGTTGTTGAGCAAACCGTTTTCGCTCAGAGTAGGTTTTTCGTCCAAACCGAAACTGTTCTTCATGTTAGCAAGTTGGTCGTCAGTCATTTCAGTGTCTATGATAACTACAGCATTATCTATACTACCGCCCTTAATTAATCCCTGTTCCAGAAGCATCTGTATCTCAGTCAAGAAGCAAAATGTTCTTGCTGGAGCATAATCGCTGACAAATTCTTTTTCGAAATCAAATATTCCGGTGTGCTGACTGCCGAGGGCCGGATTGTTATAATCAATCATAACAGTGGCGCGGAAGTCATTCATCGGCAAAGCTACAACGTCAACGCCTTTTTCATCATTAGTATATCTGATTGTGTCATTAATTTCAAAGTATTCACGATCAGCCTCTTGATCTTCAAATCCGGCTTCGCTGAGGACTTTGACATATTCAATCGCACTGCCGTCACTGATGGGCGGTTCTTTACCGGAAAGTTCAATTTTACAATTAGAAATTTGCAGACCTACGAGAGATGCCAGAACATGCTCAACAGTATGCACTTTGACACCGTCTATACCCAGAGTAGTACCGCGAGACAGATCCACGACGTTTTCTACAAGCGCCGGTATCTCGATTATTTCATCAAGATCTGTTCTGATAAATTTATATCCGTAATTTTCCGGTGCGGGGTGGAATGTAATCGTCGAAGGTTTACCGGTATGAAGCCCAATACCTGAGTAACTTACCGATTTTTTAATTGTTCTTTGTTTTGTCAGCATATAGCAATTCCATAGTCAGAAATATCACACTTTATTCAAGCATGCAAATTAATAAAAATAATTTGTTCTATGACCAAGAAAAATGAATACGCCTGCATTGATTGTATAAATCAGCTGTATATACAAAATCCGCTGCAGACTGTTTTACCTGCAGCGGATTGTTTTATTAAAACTTTGAAACCGATCTAATCTTTTTTCAATTTTTCAATTTCGTCTTTGATTTTTTTCATGTCGAAATACATATCCGGAAGCTTGTTCATTACGGCTTCGATACGGAATGCGCTTCTGCGATCTTTGATTGGTGATCCAAAATATAAGCCCGCTTTATCGACTGATTTGGCAACTCCTGATTGGGCAAGAATCGTTACGTCGTCAGCTGTATCTATATGACCGGCAAATCCGACTTGACCTCCGATTCGGTTACGCTGTCCAAGTTTGGTACTGCCTGCTATTCCGGCCTGCGAGACTATTCCCGTGTTTTTACCGATAACGGCATTATGACCTATCTGAACAAAATTGTCTAATTTACAACCTTGTTCAACAACAGTGCTGCCGGCAACTGCTCTGTCTATGCAAGTGTTTGCTCCTATTTCGACATCGTCTTGAAGCACTACATTGCCAAGCTGAGGGATTTTTATATATGAACCGTCCTCTTTCTCGGCGTAACCAAAACCGTCCGAACCGAGAATCGTACCTGCGTGAATAATACAATTTTTTCCGATCACTGTTTCTTCACGACAGATAACTCCTGAATGAATCAAGCTGTTTTCGCCGATAATAACACTGTTGTATAGAACAGTATTTGGATGAATTACAACATTATCGGATATTTGACATTCGGCACCTATCACGCAATTAGCACCAATCCATGCTGTAGAAGATATTTTTGCGCTCGAGTCGATTACTGCCGTAGGATGAATTTCAGATCTGAGTTTTGGATCAGAATTATCTAAATACATGAGAATTTGAACAAAACCGCGATGGGGATCATCAACTAAAATATAAGATTTTCCTGCCGGTACTTTTCCGTCATAATCAGACGAAACCAAAACGCAACTCGCTTCAGTGGCTTCAAGAAAGTCTACATATTTTTTATCAGCATAGAAGGCCAATTCGCCTTTGCAAGCGTCTTGAATTCTGTTTATGCCTTCGATATTGCAATCTGCGACACCTTTGATTGTACCGCCGGTTACTTTAGCGATTTGATCGCAAGTTATTGAAAATTTCATATCTACTGCTTCTTTTCTTAACAAAAGGATCTGATCACTTACTTAATTATCTTTGCAGGTGGTTTCGTCGGATCGATTATCTCTTCTTTCTTTATCTGATTCGGTGCTTCTTGTTGGATCTGCTGATCGGTGTCGGGCTTTCTGGTTGTTCTTCTGCGAGAACGTGATCGTTTCGGCGCTTCTTTTGACTTATTAGATTTGTTTCTCGGATCTTTTTTGATTTTTTCAGCAAGTTCTTTTTCAAGTTTTTTAACATCCACACCGAGTTTACGCAAAACTTTGACCGTCAGATCATATTTGAAATTCACATACGCCAGCGGTTGAATGCTCTTGTCCCAAATTATATCATATCCTTCTGAAGCTGCGACGTTTTGCACTGCAGCATAGATTTTTTCTTCCACTTTCACCATGATCGATTCGACGGCTTCGTCGTACTTGCCGCCTGCTTCAAATTTGCTCTTAGCATAAGTAACATGCTCTCTTCGCAAATCTTCTAAAAAATTTTGCTGAGTGGTTCTCTCTTCGTCACTCCAAATCAATCGATTTTTCTTGATTTCAAATTCAAGATCTTCAATTTTGTTTTTCATGCTTTCGAGTTGGAGTTTCCAATCATTTACTATTGATTGTATACGAGCGTCAGCTTGC